>DASVQP010000037.1 GCA_036389135.1 Longimicrobium sp. | reverse complement strand
CGATCCGGGCGCTCGCACGCGCCTGAGAGGTGTTGAGCGCGTGCGGATGAGCCCTCCGAGGTCGAATTGCGGCCGTGGTGAGCCCCTGCGCCACGCCGCGAAGCGCCACACCAGCGAAAACCTGGTGGTGCGGCTCAACCCCAACTCTGGTTTGCAGGATTTGGGTTCAACCGCCGGCCAACCTTCGCGTTACCCCGCCCGCCACTCCGCATTCGTCAAGCTCGTCAGCACGTGATCCTGCCACTCGCCATCCAGGTACAGGTAGTCCCGCGCGTACCCCTCCACCACGAATCCCAGGCGCCGCAGCAGGCCGCCGCTGCGCCGGTTCCAGGGGAAGAAGTTCGCCATCACGCGGTGCATGTTCAGCTCGCGGAAGACGTATTGGATCGCCTCCTCCAGCCCCTCTCGCATCAGCCCGTGCCCCTCGCGGTCGGCGGCGATGCCGTAGCCGAGGACGCAGTAGTGCGCCGCGCCGCGCACGAACTGCGTGAAGTTGGCGTTGCCGATGACGCGGCCGGGGTTCGCGTGCTCCCACATGAAGAGGCGCAGCGAGCGGTCGCCGCGGAACTCGGAGCGGCTCGCCTGCGACTGCGAGCGCCAGAACTCCGCCGTAAAGAACTCGGCCTCCATCCGCGGGCGGGTGCTCGCGAGGTGGTCGTGGTTCTCCACGAAGTAGCGCGCGATCGCCTCGGCGTCGCCGGGCTCGGCCAGGCGCAGCGTCAGGCGCGCGGTGGTCAGCACCGGAGGCTCGCGAAGGGAGGGCATCGTTGGACGGGGAAAGGCCGGGGGGGGAGCGGGGACCCCGTCAAGGTACGGACCGCGCGCCGCTGGGGGAAGCGGCATGCGGGTTGCTCTCCACCGCGCCTCGCAGCACGACGCCCACACACCCGCATGCTGGAGCACGCAATGAGCCCCGACGACCACAAGGACCTCCCCTTCGAAGGCGGGTCGGAGCCGGTGCCCCAGGTAAAGGAGAGCGTCCCCGGCCCCGGGCGCGGCGCCATGCAGTACGTGGTGATCGGCGTCTGCGTGCTGATCGCGCTCTTTTCGCTGCTCTGGGTGTTCGGCTTCTAAGCGAGCGGTACGCGCCACCCTGCGCACGCCCCGCCGGAACGGCTTGCCCGATCCGGCGGGGCGTGGCTATGCTTGGGCATGCTCACCGCCGTCGCGCCCCGCCGCTGGGTCTTCCCCCAGCCACCCGACTCCGCCGCCGTCCACCGCCTCTGCCAGGAGCTGCGGCTCCCTCCCGTCCTCTGCGGCCTGCTGGCGCAGCGCGGGATGGTGGAGCCGCTGGCCGCGCGCGGCTTCCTGCGTCCGCACGCGGGGCAGCTCCACGCGCCCGCGCTGCTGGCGGGGATGGGCGACGCCGTGGCCCGCCTGCGCCGCGCGCGCGAGCGCAACGAGGCGGTGCTGGTGCACGGCGACTACGACGTGGACGGGATCTGCTCCACCGCGCTCTTCACCCGCGCGCTGGGGATGATGGGGCTGCGCGCCATCCCCTTCGTCCCGCACCGGCTGGTGGACGGCTACGATCTGTCGGACGCCGGGATCGCGGAGGCGCGGAAGTGGGGCGCCACGCTGATCCTGACCGGCGACTGCGGGATCGTGGCGCACGATGCGGTGGTGCGGGCCGCCGCGGCGGGCATCGACGTCATCGTCACGGACCACCACACCGCCGGCCCCACCCTTCCCGCCGCCGCCGCGGTGGTGAATCCCAATCGGAGCGACTGCGGGTACCCGGAAAAGGGACTTGCCGGAGTCGGGGTGGCGTACAAGGTGTGCTGCGCGCTCGCCTCGGAGCTGGGCTTTCCAGAGGAGCGCCTGCACTCCTTCCTCGACCTCGTAGCCGTCGCGACCATCGCGGACCTGGCGCCGCTGGTGGGGGAGAACCGCGCGCTGGTGCGCTGGGGGCTCAAGATCCTGCCGCAAACGCCCAACCCGGGACTTCGCGCCCTGCTGCGCGTCACCGGACTGGCGGACAAGGAGATCACGGCCACGCAGGTGGGGTTCGTCCTCGCGCCGCGCCTCAACGCCGTGGGCCGCATGGGCGAGGCGCTCCGCGGGGTACGCCTCCTGTTGACCGACGACGAGCGCGAGGCGGAGAAGATCGCGGCGACGCTGGAAGAGGAGAACCGCTGGCGCCAATCGGTCGATGGCGACACCCTGCGCGCCGCCCTCCTGCAACTCGAGACGCAGTTCGATCCCGATCGCGACCGCGGCGTCGTCCTGGCGGCGGACGGCTGGCATCCGGGGGTGATCGGCATCGTGGCGTCGCGCGTGGTGGAGCGCATCCACCGCCCCACGGTGATGATCGCCCTCGATGGGGGGAACGACGGGAAGGGGAGCGCGCGCTCCATCCCCGGCTTCCACCTGTACGACGCGATGCGCGACTGTTCGGAGCACCTGACGCGCTTCGGCGGTCACCGGATGGCCGCCGGGTGCTCCATCCGCCCCGAACGGGTCGACGCCTTCCGCGAAGCCTTCGACGACCGCGCCCGTTCCCTCCTGGAGGACGACCACCTGATTCCCCAGGTGCGCGTGGACCTCGAGCTGGAGCTGCACCAGGCGAACGAGGAGCTGGCGCGTCTCATCCGCCACGCGGGCCCGTTCGGGATGGGGAACGCCACGCCCGTCTTCGCGGTGCGCGGCGTCCGGCTCGCGGGCCCGCCGAGGGCAGTGGGGAAGGGACACCTGAAGCTCACCCTTGGCGCATTTGGCCACACGCTGGACGCCATCGGCTTCGGGATGGCGGAGCGCCTGGAGGAGCCCGGCTTCTTCGACGGCCCCCTGGACGTGGCGTTCAAACTGGAAGAGAACACGTACAACGGCCGCACCACGCCCCAGGCGAAGCTGGTCGACCTGCGGCCCGCCTCGTGAGGGCCCCCACCCCCCGACACCCTCCCCCGCACGCGGGGGAGCGTGGGGGAGGGGGAGAACTGCGTCTGCACACCGATGCCACCGTGCCCGCCGCCGCGCAGACACCAGGTTCCGCAATCGAACGTCGTAGGGGCGGCCCCATGTGGCCGCCCGTGCCCGCCGCCGCTCCGTCGCCTGGCTCCACACCGCCCCGCCCGCACGGATGAGAATCGTCGCGGGAGAGTGGGGCGGACGCCGCCTCATGGCGCCGCCTGGGCGCGGGACGCGGCCGACCACCGACCGCGTTCGCGAGGCGTGGATGAGCGCGGTCGATCCTCACCTCGACGGCGCCCGCGTGCTCGACCTCTTCGCCGGGAGCGGCGCTCTTGGACTGGAAGCGCTCTCCCGCGGTGCGGCGCACGCGACTTTCGTGGAGCTGGCATCGTCCGCGCTGCAGAGCCTGCGCGCCAACCTGACGGCCCTCGGCGCCACCGCGCGCGCCGAGGTGGTGCGGGCGGACGCGGTGAAGTACGTCGCGGGGCTGGAGGCGGGCGCCTTCGACCTGGCATTCGCCGACCCGCCGTACGCGCAGGGATTCGCGGCCGCGCTGGCGGAGGCGTTCGCGGCCGCGCCCTTTGCGGGGCTGCTGTGCATCGAGCACGGGCGCAACGACGAGATCCCGGAGCTCCCCGGCGCACGCACCCGCCGCTATGGCGACACCGCGCTCACCTTCATCCCGGCCCCCGAATGAGCGACCCGCGCATCGCGCTGTGCCCCGGATCGTTCGATCCGCTGACGCTCGGCCACGAGGACGTCGTGCGCCGGGCGCTCTCGTTCGCCGACCGCGTGGTGGTAGCCGTCTCGCACTCGCCCACCACGGCCAAGCAGGGGATGTTCACCGTGGATGAGCGCGTGGAGATGATCCGCGAAGCCTTCCAGGGCGAGCCGCGCGTGGAGGCCGCCGCTTTCCAGGGCCTGCTGGTGGACTTCGCGCGCGCCCGGGGAGCATCGCTGGTGGTGCGCGGAGTGCGCGGCGGGGTCGATTGGGAGTACGAGTCGCAGATGGCCGTGATGAACCGCCGCCTTCTCCCCACCCTGGAGACGGTGATCCTTCCCGCTGACCCGATGCACGCGCACGTTTCGTCCACCCTGGTCCGCCAGATCGCCGGGCTTGGTGGGGACGTGACGCCCTTCCTCTCGCCCGCGGTGCTGCGGCGGGTGAGGGCGCGCGCGGCGTCGTGAGCTTCCTGGAAGGGGTTCGCGAGCGCGCCCGTGCGCACCCGCGCCGCCTCGTCTTTCCCGAGGGCGCCGACGCGCGCACGCTGGAGGCGGTCGCCCGCATCGCGCGCGAGGGGCTTGCGAAGCCCATCGTGATCGGCGGCGAGCTGATGGCGGTGGACCTGGAGCGGATGGGCGTGCAGGTCGAAGTCGCGGACCCCGCCACCGATCCGCGCCGCCCCGCCCTCGCCGCGCACCTGCACGAGCGCCGCCGCGCAAAGGGGATGACGGTGGAGGAGGCGCTCCGCCACTCGGGTGACCCGCTCCTCTTCGCGGCGCTGATGGTGGCGGCGGGGGAGGCGGAGGGCTCGGTGGCCGGCGTCGTGAACGCGACGGGCGAGGTGATCCGCGCGGCCCTCTGGGGCGTGGGGCCCGCGCCGGGGATCCGCACGGTTTCGTCGTCGTTCTACATGGTGGTGCCGCCCTTTCGCGGCGAGGCGGAGGTGCTCACCTTCACCGACGCCGGCGTGGTGCCGGACCCTACCGCCGAGCAGCTCGCCGACATCGCCGCCGCCGCCGCGGACGCGCGCCGCCGCGTGGTGGGCGACGAGCCGCGCGTCGCCTTCCTCTCGTACTCCACCCTGGGGAGCGCGGGCGGTCCCTCGGTGGACAAGGTGCGCCAGGCGCTCGCCCTCTTCCGCGAGCGCCACCCCGGCATCGTCGCGGACGGCGAGCTGCAGGCGGACGCGGCGCTGATCGAATCCGTGGCGCACCGCAAAGCACCCGGCTCGGAGGTGGCGGGCCGCGCCAACGTGCTGGTTTTCCCGGACCTGGACGCGGGGAACATCGCCTACAAGCTGGTGCAGCGCCTGGCCGGCGCCGAGGCGCTGGGCCCCATCGTGCAGGGCCTCGCCCGTCCCTGCAACGACCTGTCGCGCGGCGCATCGTCCGACGACATCGTGAACGTGGCCTGCATCACGGCGCTGATGGCCGGCTAGCCGGGACGGGAAACCGCTGCCAGGTGGGGTGGGCTTGGACCTCCACCCGTAACCCGCGCCCCGAGCATCCCGACAGGGGTTGGAATCCCTGCCGGTCTCCAGGCCGGAGCGACGGCGCCTGGCAGCGGCCTCGGCTGTCCTCCTGCACACAGCGGTGACTCAATCAGCGCGAGGTGCGATACCGGAAGTGTGGTGCCTCCCCCATTCGAGCACAACGCGCCGCGGACCGATCCGCCCGGCAACCGTCCGAAGCGGCCAGCCACCGCATTCGAGATCATCGCGGCTGTCCGTTCGGGTGCGCCCCTCCCGCGCTAGCGTGTGAGAATGCGGCATAAACCCGCCCCTCACACCGTACCGGGATGCCACGGAGAAAACCCTTCCCTTCTTTCCGTCGAGCTCCGTGGGTCTGTGTGAGGCGCGGTTGCGATGTCCGCCCCAGCACCCGTTGCGCACCGCCGCGCCACACCGTACCCTGTCGCCCGGACCCGGGCCCGCGCGGTGCGGCCTGTAACTGGCACATGCCTTGCCCGGATCGGTGCGGATGCGCAGGCCTTGCCCCCAACAGTGGACCCTACCGAGGAGCCATGAGCTTCCAGACGAGCAAGCAGGACGGAGTGGTGGTGGTGGACGTGGACGGTCAGCTCATCGTGGGCAATCGCCAGGAGCTGAAGCAGAAGGTGCTCGACGAGCTGGAAGGGGGGGAGCGCAAGTTCCTCATCGACTTCTCGAATACGGGGTACATCGACTCGTCCGGCCTGGGCGTGCTGGTGTCGCTTTCCAAGAAGATCCGCGAGCAGGGCGGCGAGCTGCGGCTGGCCAACCTCAACGAGGACCTGCGGACGCTGTTCGAGCTTACCAAGCTGGACACGCTCTTCAACATCGCGGACACGCGCGACGCGGCGCTGACCGGTTTCTGAGGCAGCCGCACGGCACCCGTGCCTTCGGCGCCGCGGCGGGGAGCAGCTTCCCGGCGCGGCGCGACGTGCGATGCACACAAGCTGTGCCGCTCCCTTGAGAATGCGGAACGCTGAGCCGATGAAAGAGCGTCCTGGCGCCGCCCCCGCGGAGCCCACCGCATTCGCGCTGGAGCTGCCCAGCGATCTGCGCCTGATCGACACCGCGATCACCTATCTCGTCACCCGCTGCCGCGAGTACCACTTCGCGGGGTCGCGGCTGACGCTCAACTTCCGCGTGGGCGTGGCCGAGGCGCTGGCCAACGCCATGATCTACGGCAACGGCCGCGACCCCGCCAAGCGCGTGCGCGTGGAGGTTGAGCTGGACCCGGAGCGGGTCAACGTGCGCGTCGTGGACCAGGGGAACGGCTTCGACCCCGCGGACGTGCCGGACCCCACCCTTCCCGAGCACCTGGAGGCCACCGGCGGGCGCGGACTCTTTCTGATCCGCTCGCTGATGGACGAGGTGGACTTCAACGAGTGCGGCAACTGCGTCCGGCTGACGCTGTACCGCGAAAAGCAGCAGCGGCCGCTGGCGAGCTGACCCCCTACGAATGATCACCGCCCCCGCCCCCGCCGTGCCACGGGCCGTGCGCGAAGTGCTGGACGACTTCTGCCGCGCGTACCCCGGGAGCAGCGTGTCGGTACGCGATGGGGATGGGTGGGCACACGTGTGCGGTGCGGCCGGCACCGAAGCGCCTTCGCGAGTGGCGGAGGTGCCGGGGAGCCCATTCCGCGTGGAGCTTCCGGGGGTGGACGCCTCGTCCGCCGAGGGGGTGGCGCGCTTCCTGGGGAGCACCCTGGCGCGCGGGCGGCGCCACGACGAGGAGATCCACTCGTTCAGCCGCGAGATGGCGGAGCGCTACGAGGAGATCAACCTCCTCTACTCCATCAGCGAGATCCTGGGCTCCATCATCTCGCTGGACGACGCCGCGCTGACGATCCTCTCCGAAGTCGCGGGGATCGTGGGGGCCGGGCGCGCCGCGCTCTGGGTGCACGACGCGGAGTCCGGCGAGCTGCGCCTGACCGCGGCCGAGGGGGGCGAGGGGCAGCGAGGGCCCATCCCGGTGACGGACCCCTGCTCGGTGACGGCGGAGGTGTTCCGCACCGTGCGCGCCATCCTGCTGGGCCCCGACGACGAGTGGGACCGCGGCGACTGCGCGGACTTCGTGGGGCCGGCCAACCAGCGCGGCGCCTTCCTCTCCGTCCCCGTCTCGTACACGCCGCCGGAGGGGGAGGCGCGCACGGTGGGGGTGATCAACGTGAGCGGGCGCAACTCGGAGGAGGGCTTCTCCGCGGGCGACATGAAGCTGCTCTCCGCCATCGCCAGCCAGATCGGCGCGGCGGTGGAGAACAACCGCCTGATCGCAGACAGCCTGCGCCAGGAGCGGATGGTGCGCGAGATGGAGCTCGCGCACGACCTGCAGCTCAAGCTCCTCCCACAGGTGGAGCAGTTCGCGTCGTACGCCGAGGTCGCCGCGCGATGCGCCCCGGCCGAGTCGGTGGGGGGCGACTTCTACCACCTATTCCGGCTCCCCGGCGGGCGGCTGGGGGTGCTGATCGGCGACGTGAGCAGCCACGGCTTCGGCGCGGCGCTGATCATGGCGCTCACCATGGGCTCCGTCGCCATCCACGCCTCCGAGGGCGACCGCCCCGGCGAGGTGCTGCGCCGCACCCACCAGGCGGTGATCGACGAGCTGGAGACGACGGAGATGTACATGACGCTCTTCTACGGCGTCATCGACCCCGCGGAGCGCACCCTTACCTACTCCAACGCGGGGCACTCGCACGCCTTCCGCATCCCCCCCACGGGCGAGCCCCAGCGCCTGGCCGCCACCGACCTGCCGCTGGGGATGGTGGACCTGGATGCGTACAGCGAGGCGCAGGTGGAGTGGGAGCCGGGGAGCGACGTCCTCTTTCTCTTCACCGACGGCCTCTCCGACGCGCTCGGCGAGGGCGAGGTGCAGGGCGAGCGCACGCTCCTGGACGGCGTGGCCGCGCGCCGTGGCGAGCCGCTGCAGCAGATCATCGAGGGGCTCTTCGCGCGCCCTGCCGGCGGGCGTGACATCCCCGCCGACGACCGCACGGCCGTGCTGGTGCGGATGTGACCAGCCGCCGCGAGCTGCGCCAGCTCCCGTACCCGGACGAGCTTCCGCGCGCCAAGCGCTCGCTGGGCCAGAACTTCCTGATCGACGCCAACATCCAGCGCCGCATCGTCGACTCGCTGGAGCCCGGCCCTGATGACGAGGTGATGGAGATCGGCCCCGGCGTGGGCGCGCTCACCCGCCACCTCGCGGGCCGCGTGCGCCGGCTGGTGCTGGTGGAGCTGGACAACGACCTCGCCGCGCGACTTCGCGCCGAGTACGCGGGCGAGCCGTCGGTGGAGCTGATCAACCGCGACGTGCTGGAGGTGGAGCTGGAGGAGGTGACCTCCGACCCCGCGGCGCTCAAGGTGATCGGCAACATCCCGTACAACATCACCACGCCCATCCTCTTCTCGCTCCTGGAGCGCCGCCCGCGCCCGCGCGAGATCGTGCTGATGGTGCAGCGCGAGGTGGCCGACCGCATCCTGGAGCCGGAGGGGAGCAAGACGTACGGTGCGCTGGCGGTGGGCGTGCGCTCGGTGGCCGCCGCGAAGCGCGTCCTCAACGTCAGCCGCGAAGCGTTCCGCCCGATCCCCGACGTGATGTCGTCGGTAATCCGCATCACTCCGCACCAGCCGCCGCGCCTGGAGCCGGACGAGGAGCTGGCGCTGCGCAACCTGACTCGCGCCGCATTCGGCCAGCGCCGCAAGCAGTTCCAGCGCATCCTGCGCGACGCCTACCGCCTCTCCCCCGAGCAGATCGAGGAGGTGCAGGGCGGGCTGGGCTTCGACCTGCGCGACCGCCCCGAGACCTTTTCACCCGACTCCTTCATCCGCCTCACCCGCGCCCTCACCGAGCGCGGATACGCCATCGCAGGCACGCCTTCGTCCAGCGAGTAGCCGCCGGCGTCCTCACCGGAGCGCCACCCCCGCCTTTCACGCCGCCCGCCGAACCAGTTTCCGCAGTCCACTACCTATCTCCAGACAACACCTTATCTTGGAGCATGAAGCCCGCACCCTGAACGAGGCCCATGCCCATGGATCTGAAGCAGGTTGAAGCCGCTGCGCTCGCGTTGTCGCCTGACGAACGGGCCGAGCTCGCCGCCCGTTTGCTCGAGAGCGTGCACCTGGACGGCGATTGGAAAGACCCGGCGGAAGTGGAGCGCGCCTGGGTCGAGGAAGCAAAGCGCCGTTCTCAGCTCTTCCATTCCGGGGAGATGAAGGGCATTCCTGCCGCGGAGGCGATCGCCCAGGCTCGTGCCGCTCTGCATAGCGCGTGAGGACGGTTACATTCGTGGATGCGGCTGCGGAGGAACTTCGGGAAGTTGTCAGCTTCCTCCACCGGCAGGCGCCTGGACGGGATGATCGTTTCCTGATCGAGCTTGGAGATGCCATCCAGCGGCTTGCGGAGAACCCATATGTCGGTCCATTGGTCGCGCCGGAGGTCCGCCGAGTAGGCCTACGGCGTTTCCCTTACAATCTCGTGTACGAAGTTCAGGCGTCTGACATCTACATCCTCGCGGTAGCGCATCAGCGGCGCGACCCCGGGATACTGGCAGAACCGGCTCTGAACTCGCGGCAACAGCCGATCGCTGCCGCACTCCCATGGAACGAGGCCCATGCCCTTGGATTTGAACGAGCTTGAAGATGCGGTGCTCGCCCTGCCGCCGGAGCGGCGCGGTTACCTGTTAGACCGTCTTTTGGCGAGTTTGGATGATGTCGCTGATTCGACCGACCCTAAGGAGGTCGAGCGCGCCTGGATTGAGGAAGCTGATCATCGTTATCAGGAGTACCTCACGGGCGAGGTTGGGACCATAACAGCCGCGGAAGCTCTCGGAGCCCGCGGGGACGGCGGGCACCGGTGTCGCATCACCGGGGGCTAAAGCCCCCGGCTGGAACCACGGGAAGGCGGCTGAAGCCGGCTCCAGAAGCGCGGCATCAGACCCGGAGTCCGCGAAGGCGGACTTCGTGCTGTTGTTGCCGCGAGTTCACTCGCCCGGCCCCAGCCCTCCCCCTCCGTTGACGGGTGCGGCATCGCAGCGTATCTTGTGAATGATTTCACAAGCGTGGGGCTGAATGTCGTCCTCCATCCGTTCCATGAAGAAGATCTCGGAGTCGGCGGTGCGCCGGCTGTCGCTGTACCTCCGCTTCCTGCAGGAAGCGGATGCGGCGGGTACGGATACCATTTCCAGCGGCGAGCTCGCGCGGCGCGGGGGGGCAACCTCGGCGCAAGTGCGCAAGGACCTGTCGCTGTTCGGGTCGTTCGGGAAGCGTGGGACCGGGTACTCCGTCAAGGAGCTTCTCCGGGAGATCCGCACGATCCTGGGGCTGGATCGCAGCTGGAAAGTGGCGCTGGTTGGGGCGGGGAAGCTGGGCTCGGCCCTCTTCTCGTACCGCGACTTCGAGGCGCGCGGCTTCCGCATCTGCGCCGTCTTCGACGCGGACCCGGACAAGGTCGGCGCGTCGTGGGGCGACCTCACCGTGCGGGCCGACGAGGAGATGGACCGCGTCCTCCGCGAGGAGGAGATCGACATCGCCATCGTCGCCGTGCCCGCGGATGCGGCGCAGGGTGTGGTGGACCGTGTGGTGGGGGCCGGGGTCCGCTCGATCCTTAACTTCGCGCCGGTGCGGCTGCGCGTTCCCAACCAGGTCATCCTCCGCAACGTGGACGTGACGCTGGAGCTGGAGGGGCTGTCGTTCGGCCTCAACGCACGATGATCCAACGATGAAGGCCGGACCCGCGTGGTCCGGCCTTCTCGCATAACATCGAACAGCATCACACAGAGGACACAGAGGGGAACCGCAAGCCGCGGAGAAAACCTTTTGCCGTTCTCGCTGTTGTCTTTGTGTCTCTGTGTGAGGCTGTTCCTATCCGGCGTTGCCGCCTTCCAGGCCAGCGGCTATAATCCGCGCCCGAATCCGAGGCCGGCTAGAGTAGACGAAACCGGCGTTGCGGTGTATCCACTCGGGGACCCAAAACCGACAGTCTGCTGGGACGAGACATGGTAGGCACGGAGGTACCGGACGGTTTGCGCTTCGAGCACACGGGATCGCTCGCGCAGCGGGCGCTTCAGGCGCTGGCCGCGGGTCCGCTGTCGACCGTGGAGATGGCCGCGCGGGTGATGGGGATCACGGGCGGCGGACCCGCGGCGGCGCGTGCGGTGTGGGCGCTGCTCGGGTCCGACGCGCGCTTCGCCGTGTCGTCCGAGGGCGTCTGGTCGCTGGCCCAGCCGGCGGCGGCGCCGGTCCGCAAGCTGCGCGCGGAGGAGTGGGTCGTGGTCGACTTCGAGACGACCGGCGGCTCCCCCAAGGGCGGGCACCGCGTGACGGAGGTGGCGGCGGTGCGCGTCTCCGGCGGGGAGATCCGCGACAGCTATTCGACGCTCGTCAACCCACAGCGCCGCATCCCCAGCATGATCACGGGGATCACCGGGATCACGCAGCAGATGGTGGAGACGGCTCCCTGCTTTCGCGAGGTGGCGCACCACGTGGGCGCGGCGGTGGAAGGGGCCGTGTTCGTGGCCCACAACGCGGCGTTCGACTGGCGCTTTCTCTGCCACGAGATGGAGATGGCCACCGGCGTGCAGCCGGCCGGGCGTCAGCTCTGCACGGTCAAAGTGGCGCGCAAGCTCCTCCCCAACCTCCCGTCGCGCGGGCTGGACGCGCTCTCGGTGTACTTCGGGCTGGAGATCGAGAACCGGCACCGCGCGCTCGACGACGCGGTGGCGACCGCGCACGTCCTGATGCGGCTGATCGAGATCCTGGAGGACCGCGGCATCCACGACTGGGAAGGGCTGGAGATGCTCCTGGGCGCGCGCAAGCCGAGGACGAGCCGCAAGCGCATCGCGTCGCCGCGCAGCATGGAGGCGGCGTGAGCGACGGGGTGCGCACGCGTACCCTGGGGAAGCTGCGCATCCACGCGCTGGAGGGCGGCACGCAGCGGCTGGATGGGGGCGCCATGTTCGGCGTGGTCCCAAAGCCGCTGTGGGAGCGCCGCATCCCCGCCGACGAGCGCAACCGCATTCCGCTGGCGATGCGCTGCCTCCTGGTGGAGACCCCGGACGAGCTGGTGCTGATCGAGACGGGGCTGGGGAACAAGGAGGACGAGAAGTTCCGCGGCATCTACGGCGTGGACAATGCATCGGGGGCCGGGCGCCCGGACCGCGTGCACGATTCGCTGGCCGCCGCAGGCTTCCGCGCGGAGGACGTGGGGATCGTCATCAACACGCACCTCCACTTCGATCACGCGGGCGGCAACACGTACCGCGACGAGTCGGGCGAGGTGCGCCTCTCCTTCCCCAACGCGCGCTACTTCGTGCAGCGCGGCGAGTGGGATTGGGCGCACCTGAAGAACGAGCGGACGCAGGCGAGCTACCTGCCGGACAACTTCGAGCCGGTGATGGCGGCGGGGCGGCTGGAGCTGGTGGAGGGGGACGTGGAGATCGTGCCCGGCATCTCGGTCTTTCGCACGCCGGGGCACTGCCCGCACCACCAATCGGTGCTGGTGACGTCGGGCGGCGAGACGGCGTGCTTTCTGGCCGACGTCCTCCCCACCTTTGCCCACCTCCCTCTCCCGTGGATCATGGGCTACGACGTGGAGCCGCTGGTCACGCTCGAATCGAAGCGCGCGCTGCTGCGCCGAGCCATGGAGGAGCGCTGGCTGCTGGTGTCGAACCACGATCCGGTGACGGCGTGGGGGTATGCGGTGGCGGAGGGGAAGGGGGTACGGCTGGAAGGAGAGTCCTAAGTGCTAAGTGCTGAACTGCAGTTACTTAGCACTTGGGACTCAGCACTTAGCACTTGCAGTTAACCATCATCACGGAACGAAAACATGATCAATATCGCACGCGACCCGCGGACCACGCCCGTCATCGTCAGCGCAGTGAGGACGCCGATCGGGCGCTTCCTGGGCGGCCTTTCCTCCCTCTCCGCGCCCGATCTGGGTGGGATCGCGCTGCGCGAGGCGGTGGCGCGCGCCGGCATCCCGGCGGAGGACGTGGAAGAGGTCATCATGGGGAACGTGGTGCAGGGCGGGGTAGGGCAGGCCCCCGCGCGCCAGGCCGTCATCAAGGCCGGGCTCCCCTCCGGCATCTCCGCGCTCACCATCAACAAGGTGTGCGGCAGCGGGCTCAAGGCCGTGATGCTGGCGGCGCAGAGCATCCGCGCCGGCGACACGCAGGTGATCCTCGCCGGCGGGCAGGAGAGCATGTCCAACGCTCCCTACTACGTCTACGGGATGCGCAACGGCGTCAAGTTCGGCGACCAGACGATGGTGGACGGGCTGGTGCGCGATGGACTGTGGTGCTCGTTCTGCGAGGTTCACATGGGCGGGCACGCGGAGTACACGGCCAAGAAGGCTGGGATCTCCCGCCAGCAGGCCGACGAGTTCTCCGTGAACTCGCACCGCAAGGCGATCGCGGCCGTTCAGGCCGGCAAGTTCACCGAGGAGATCGTCCCGGTGGAGATCGCCGGGCGCAAGGGGACGACGGTGGTGGACGCGGACGAGGGCCCGCGCGCCGACTCGTCGCTGGAGAGCTTGGGCAAACTGAAGCCGGCCTTCGTCAAGGATGCCCCCAAGGACGTCACCGACCCAGTGGTGACGGCAGGCAACGCCTCGTCGATGAACGACGGCGCTTCGGCGGTGCTGGTGGTATCGGAGGAGTATGCGCGCGCGCACGGGCTCACCGTCCTGGGCCGCATCACCGCCTACTCCACCGGCGCGGTGGAGCCGAACGAGCTCTTCTTCGCGCCCATCCAGGCGGTAAAGCGGCTGATGAAGAAGACCGGCACCGGCATCAGCGACTTCGACCTGATCGAGGCCAACGAGGCGTTCGCCGTGCAGGCGCTCGCGAACGGCCAGGGGCTGGAGTGGGACTGGGACCGCGTCAACGTGAACGGCGGCGCGGTTGCGCTGGGCCACCCCATCGGCGCCTCGGGCGCGCGCGTCCTCACCACGCTTCTCCACGCCATGAAGGACCGCGACGCCGCGACCGGCCTCGCAACGCTCTGCCTGGGCGGCGGCGATGCGGTGGCGCTGTCGGTGGAGCGGGTGTAAGCCGGGAACGGAAGTGCTAAGTCCTAAGTGCTGAGTCCTGGGTGACCCGGGCCAGCACTTAGCACTTGGCACTTGGCACTTAGCACTTAGCACTTAGCACTTAGCACTTAGCACTTTCATCCTTCACCGCACCGATCCAAGATGATGAACACCCAGCGCGGCACCCTCGCCGGAACCCGGCTCGTCGCTTCCAAGCCGCTGCGGCGCGCGATCGGCGTCGTGGCGTTCGCGGCGGCGACGGCGTTTGGGGCCAAGGTGGCGATCCCGCTGCCGGGGACACCCGTGCCCTTTACGCTGCAGCCCCTCTTCGTGCTGCTGGCCGGCGCGGTGCTCGGGTCGAGGCTCGGCGCGCGCAGCCAGATGCTGTACCTCCTGGCTGGCATCGCGGGGCTCCCCGTGTTCGTGGCGGGCGGCGGCGCGGCGTACCTGCTGGGGCCCACCGGCGGCTACCTGATGGCGTATCCAGCCGCGGCGTGGCTCGCCGGCCTCGGCGCACGGGGCGGCACCGGGCGCGCGCTCGCCGGGCTGCTGGCGGCGCTGGCGGCCATCTACGCCGGCGGGCTGATCTGGCTCGCGATTGTCGGCTCCGTGACGGCGGCGGTGGCGCTGGGCGTGGCTCCCTTCCTCCTGGCCGACCTGGTCAAGGTGGGGATCGCACTCGCGGTGTCGCGCCGTGTAGGCAAGCGGGCGGGCGAGATCCTGGAGCGGTGACCGAGCAGGCGGAGGCCCCGCGCAGGACGGACGCGTTCTTTGGCCCGCACGGCGTGCGGACCGGGTGGCGCGTCCTCCTGTTTGGGGCTCTCCTCGTCACCTTCACCGTCCTCGTCCTCGCGCTCATCCTTGCGAGCAAGCTGTTCGATGAGATGACGGGCGGGTTCCTGGCGATGCTCGGGGGGGGGCTGCTGGCCAGCGCGGTGATGCTGCGCGCGGTGGACCGGCGGCCCTTCGGCGCGTTGGGCTTCGCGCTGGAGCCGCGGGCGGCGCGCGACTCCGCCGTGGGCTTCGGCGTGGGCGGCGGGCTACTGGGGGCGGCGGTAGTGCTCCTTGTGGTGGCGGGAACCGCGCGCTGGGTCGCCGACGCCGGGGGCATCCCCGAGTATGCTGCCTCGCTTGCCCGGGCCCTTGCGATCTTCACGGTGGCGGCGGCGGCGGAGGAGGTGGTCTTCCGCGGCTACGCCTTCCAGGCGCTGGTGCAGGGGACGGGCGTGTGGCCGGCGATCCTGCTGACCTCCGCGGCGTTCGCGGCGGGGCACGGCAGCAACCCGAACGTCACCTGGCTGGGGCTTGCGAACATCTTCCTCGCCGGCATCATGCTGGCGGTGGCGTACCTGCGGACGCGCTCGCTCTGGTTCGCCACGGCGCTGCACGTGGGGTGGAACTGGGCGATGAGCGCGCTGCTCGACTTCCCGGTGAGCGGCGCGCAGTTCGACACCCCGCTCTACAGCGCACGTGAGCTGGGCGCCGACTGGTGGACGGGTGGCCCCTTCGGTCCGGAGGCGGGCCTCGCCGCCACTCTGGCGATTGTCGCGGGGACGGCGTGGATGATGCGCACGCCGCTCCTTTCGGCGTCGCCGCGCGTTCGCGCGCTGCGCCCGCTGGTGGATACGCGCCTGGGGGAGGCATGGAACGGCCGCTGAACTTCTGGGGGAGCGCGGCGGGAGTGGCGATGGCGTTCGCGAGCCTCGTCCCCGTCCTCTTCCCCTTCGCCCGCCTCGGCGCGGTGACGGCGGCGGACCGGGACCACATCTGGCTCCTGGCGGTCTTCACCGCCGGGGTGATGGCGATCCTCTTCGGAGCGGCGGCGTGGTTGGCGGGTCCCAAGATGCTCACCCTGCGCGACGTGGTGGAGAGCGGCGGCGTGGTCGAGGCGCGCGCCATCCGCGAAAAGGCGGACCGCGCCCGCGCCGCGACCCCCCGCTACGGCAACCCCGCCACCTGGCTCATCGCCACCGGCGGGTTCCTGGTGGGGATCTACTTCGTGCTGTGGATGGTGCGGTGAAGGGAAGGGCACCGCGGCATCACCGGGGGATGAATCCCCCGGCTGGAGCCACGGGAAGACCGCTGAAACGGTCTCGGAGGCCGCGGGGCACGCCGTTGTTCAGCCCCCTCTCTCGATAACGGCGAGGGCGGAGCCCTCTCCCGTTATCGGGAGAGGGGGCAGCGAGGTGACGAGCGGGGGTGAGGGCCACCGCAGTGCACCGCCAACACACCAGACGAAAGAGCATGGCTGAGATCAAAACGGTCGCCGTGATCGGCGCGGGGACGATGGGGAACGGGATCGTGCACGTCTTCGCGCAGAACGGCTTCGACGTGACGATGGTGGACGTGCGGCAGGAGGCGCTGGACCAGGCCCAGGCCACCATCCGCGGCAACATGGACCGGCAGATCAAAAAGGGCGCGCTCGCCGAGTCGGACCGCGACGCGGCGCTGGGGCGCATCACGGCGGCCACGGATCTGGCCGCGGTGTCGGGGGCTGACCTGGTGGTGGAGGCGGCGACGGAGAACCGCGACCTCAAGTTCCGCATCTTCGCGGACATGGACGCGCACGCGCCGGAGCACGCCATCCTCGCAACCAACACGTCGTCCATCTCCATTACAGAGATCGCGGCGCGGACGAAGCGCCCGGGGCAGGTGATCGGGATGCACTTCATGAACCCGGTGCCGGTGATGAAGCTCGTGGAGATCATCCGCGGCCTCGCCACCACCGACGAGACCACGCGCGCCACCGTCGCGCTCGCCGAGCAGCTGGGGAAGACGGTCGCCGAGGCGCAGGATTACCCCGGCTTCGTCGCCAACCGCATCCTGATGCCGATGATCAACGAGGCGGTCTTCTGCCTCATGGAAGGCGTCGCGGAGGCGGAGGCGATCGACACCGTGATGAAGCTCGGCATGAATCATCCAATGGGCCCGCTCGCCCTGGCGGACCTGATCGGCCTGGATACCTGCCTGGCCATCATGGAAGTGCTCCACAGCGGCCTGGGCGACGACAAGTACCGCCCCTGCCCCCTGCTGCGGAAGTACGTCGCCGCCGGCAAGCTGGGGCGGAAGACGGGCGAAGGCTTTTACAACTACTAGGGAACAGGGAATAGGGATTAGTGACCGCGCCGCGCCGCCCAGGCTTTTCCCTAATCCCTAATCCCTAATCCCTGGAGCCCGGCATGGCATCGAAACCCTGCACCGAGTGCGGTGGACGGATGGAAGAAGGCTACGTCGCGGACCGCGGAGACTACAACGTCAGCAGCGTGGCGGAGTGGGTCGAGGGCGCGCCCGAGATGGCGCGCTTCCTGGGGATGAATGCCGGCCTGAACGAGAAGAACCGCGCACGCCGCCCCATCGTGACGCTACGCTGCGTCCGCTGCGGGCTGCTCCGCTTCTACGCGCCCGACGCGTGAGATCACCCTTGCAACCGTTTTGATGACACCCGAGCAGCAGCAGATCCGCGATCTGGCCCGCGAGTTCGCCGACGGCGAGCTGCGGCCGCACGCGGAAGAGTGGGACCGCGACGCGCACTTCCCCCGCGAGGTGATCGGCAGCCTGGGCGAGCTCGGCTTCCTGGGGATGCTGATCCCCGAGGAGTGGGACGGGCTGGGGATGGACGCCACCACCTACCTGATCGCCCTGGAGGAGATCGCGCGCGGCGATGCGTCGGTGGCGGTGGCGATGAGCGTCCACAACTCGCTCCCCACCCAGATGATCCTGGCGCACGGCACCGACGCGCAAAAGGAGCGCTGGCTGCGCCCCATGGCGCGCGGCGAGCTGCTGGGCGGCTTCGCCCTCTCCGAGGCGGACGCGGGGTCGGACGCGGCCTCGCTCTCGGCGCAGGCAGTGAAGACGGACGGAGGGTGGGTGCTGAACGGCGCCAAGGCGTGGATCACCAACGGCGGCTTCGGCGACGTGATGGTGGCGATGGCCCGCACCGACACCCCCGGTGACCGCAAGGGCTCCAAGGGGATCGGCGCCTTCATCGTCCCCACCGATGCCGAGGGGTACCTGGTCGGCAAGAAGGAAGACAAGATGGGGCAGCGCGCCTCGGAGACGGTGGGGATCGCCTTCCGCGACCTCTTCGTCCCCGACGACCAGCTCCTCGGCGATCCGGCGATGGGGCTGATCTACGCACTCCAGGGGCTGGACAACGGGCGGATGGGGATCGCCGCGCTGGCCACCGGGATCGCGCAGGCGGCGCTGGAGCACTCGCTGTCGTACGCGGACGAGCGGAAGCAGTTCGGCACCTCCATCCGCGAGTTCCAGGGGCTGGGGTGGAAGCTGGCCAACATGGCGCTCCGCGTGGAGGCCGCGCGCGCGCTCACCCACCGCGCCGCCGCCGCCAAGGATGCCGGGGAGCCCGTCCGCATGCTGGCGTCCATGGCCAAGCTGTACGCCAGCGAGGCGGCCATGAGCGTGGCTACGGACGCGGTGCAGGTGCACGGAGGATACGGCTACGTGAAGGAGTACCCGGTGGAGCGGCTCTTTCGCGACGCCAAGGTCACCGAGATCTACGAGGGGACCAGCGAGGTCCAGCGCACGGTTATCGCGCGGGAGCTGTACCGGCAGTAGGTTACCGCGCGGCTCGCGACCCAATCGTCGCGCCGGCACGTGAAGGAGCCAGGGGAAGGATGCCCGGGCACTCACGCACTTCAAGCACTTCTGCACTGAGCCAGGGCATGGAACTGTTTTCGATGATCGGCGAGCACGAGCACGAGCAGGTCGTCTTCTGCTACGAGCCGTCGTGCGGGTACAAGGGGATCATTGCCATCCACAACACCGTGCTCGGGCCGGCGCTGGGCGGCACGCGCTTCTGGAACTACGCCTCGGACGAGGAGGCCTTCATCGACGCCCTGCGCCTGTCGCGCGGGATGACGTACAAGGCGGCGGTGGCGGGGCTCAACCTGGGCGGCGGCAAGTCCGTCATCGTGGGCGACCCCAAGACCACGCGCCGCGAGGAGATCTTCCGCGCCCACGGCCGCTTCGTGGAGACGCTCAAGGGCCGCTACATCACCGCCGAGGACGTGGGCACCTCGCCGGACGACATGGAGTTCGTGGCGATGGAGACGGAGAGCGTCACCGGCCGCCACGGCGCCTCGGGCGACCCGTCGCCGGTGACGGCGTACGGCGTGTACCAGGGGATCAAGGCGGCGGCGTTCGTGAAGTTCGGCTCATTCGAGCTCGCCGGAAAGACGGTGAGCGTGCAGGGCGTCGGCCACGTGGGCTACTACCTCTGCCAGTACCTGGCCTCCGAAGGCGCGCAGCTCATCGTAACCGACATCGACCAGGAGCGCGTGGGGCGCGTGGTGGAGGAGTTCGGCGCGCGGTCCGTGGGCCTGGACGCCATCTACGGCGCCGAGGCGGACATCTACGCCCCGAGCGCGCTGGGCGCCACCATCAACGACGAGACGATCCCGCTGCTCAAGGCCAGCATCGTGGCCGGCGCGGCGAACAACGTCCTCGCCGAGGCGCGCCACGGCGACGAGCTGCACCGCCGCGGCATCCTGTACGCCCCGGACTACGTGATCAACGCTGGCGGCCTGATCAACGTGTACGGCGAGCTGAACGGGTGGACGGCCGAGCGCTCCATGCGCAAGGCGGGCGACATCTACACCACGCTCGTGCAGATCTTTGAGCTGGCCGAGGCGGAGGGCATCCCCACCTACGTCGCCGCCGACGAGATCGCCGAGCGCCGCATCGAGTCCGTCGGCCGCATCCAGCGCACCTACGTCTGATCCCGCGGTTGATGGATGAAAAGAGGGGCCCGGCGCGGTGCGTCGGGCCCCTCTCGGTCATCAAAGAAAAAGCATCACACAGAGAGGACACGGAGGAGAACTGCAAGCCACAAAGAACCCCTCTTCGTTCTTCTTGCCGTTGACTCCGTGTCTCTGTGTGAGGCGCTTTTCAGTCGGTGCGCACCGGAGTGCGGCGAACCCATCCGAGCGCGATGGCGCCGCCCGTGGCGATCAGGGTGCCCAGCGCGGCGACGGCCGGGGAGTGGGCCACGAGTGCGTCCGCCATGGCGAGCCCGCCGAACGAGATGGCGCCGAGCGAGAGCGCGATGTGCGTGGAGCGGCGGTCTTCGGGGGCGGCGTGAATCTGTTCCAGCATATGTGCCTCACGTGTGGAGTTCGCGAATCGCGGTGGAGAGGGAGTGTTCCCCCTTGGACGGTGCTACGGTGCGTCCGCTCCACTGGTTTCACTCCGCCCCGCTCAGAGCCTGAAGTTCACCATCAGGACTTCGCCCGGCCCATCGTCGCCCAGCTCCTCGCACCGGGAGTAGCTGTCGTCCAGCCAGGGACGAATCCCGTCGATCGCGGCGTTCTCGTCGCCGCCGGCCTGGTGGGCCAGGAAGCGGGCCTCCTCCTCGTCGGCGGCGCGCACCACGAAGCCGAAGGCGCGGTTGGAGTAGGGCGTCCAGGGGTCCTTGCCGTCCACGCACCACCAGAGCGTGTCGTGGCGGGGGGTCAGTCTCCAGAACTTCATCGGTGCTCGCGTGCGGGTGGGTGCCGGGCGCTCCTTGCGCGCACAACGTAGCCCCGCGCGCCCGCCCGCGGGAGGGCGGGCGGTTGCGCGGCGCGCCCGCGGGTGTATCGTTCCACCCGGACCCCGTTTCTCCAACCCGTTCCGCGCGCAGACCATGAAGCGAGCCGCATCCGTCCTGGCACTCCTCATCCTGACCTCGTGCACCGGCCCGCGCCCGACGCAGGAAGACTACATCGCCGTCACGCGCCAGGTGATCTCCTTCATCCAGCAGGACTCGCGCACCCACATGCTCGGCCGTCCCTCCGACGGGCCGAATTGGGTGGACGTGAAGGGCTTCGCCGTCCGTGCCCGCCAGGTGACCGGCGACAGCATCCGCGTGGCGAACCTGATGGAGATCCTCGGCAAGCCACGCATCGCCGATCCCCGGCAGGTGCTCCTGATCGACGAAGAGGAGCGGGGCGGCCTCGGCGGAACGTGGGTGCGCGAGTACGGCAACTACGTCTCCCCCAACGTCGTGCGCTACACCCGCGACCAGATCACCCTGATCGTCGTCGGCTACACCACGGACCGGCGCACCTTCCCCACCGTGATCTGCGACCGCACCTGGCGCCTGCGCTACCGCAAGGAGGGCGGCCAATGGCGTCTTACGGAGAAGCAGCTGATGAAGAACTGCCCGGGCAACACGCCGTAGGGGGGAAGGCCCGGGGAAGGCCCCCTCCCCCGCTCGTCACCTCGCGGCCCCTCCCCCAATAACTACCTGGGGGAGGGGCGTATGCATGGATCAATGCGGTGCGCACGAATCGGTAGGAGCGCGATTTATCGCGCGCCCGTGTCCGCCCCTGCACCGCCGCCCGCCCAAACACCCGAACGTCGTAGGGGCCGCCCCACGTGGCTGCCCGTGCCCGCAACCGCACCGCCGCCCCTTCTCACACCGCGCCCTCGTAGGAGCAGACCTGCGTGTCTGCCCGCCTTTGCCCTTCCTCGACATCTGTCATCCTCGCCGCCCTATCTCCCGCCGCACCCGGTCAATATCCCACCCCGCGCGGCCACGCCGTGGCGATGAGCGCCTCCCAGGCGAGGGCGGTGCGGTAGGCGCGGTTGGACTCGGCCCAGCCGGCGATGCGGCGGGAGGCGTGGAGGAGGCGCGCCTCGTCGCCCGCCCCGATGCCGTCGCCCAGGCAGGCGAAGACGGCGAGCGGCGCCCACAGCTCCTGCGGCAGGCGCACCCCGCGCAGCGCGCCGAGCCGTCCCTGCTCATCCAGAGGGGCGCCGCGGGCTCGCCACGCGCGCGCATCGCGCAACGCCGTCCACACCGCGACCCCCGCCGTCGCGCCCAGCTCCGCCACCAGCAGACCCCCCTCCACCACCTCGTCCTCGCCGTTGCGGGGGGAGACGGCGGGGGGCGGGACGCGGGCGAGGAAGATCATGTCGCCGCGGGCGCCCGCAGCGCGGACGCCAGCTCCTCCACCTCCGCCAGAACGCGCGGGTCCACGCGGCGCAGCGGGCCGCGCAGAACGTGGCGGCACGCCTGGTCCAGCCGCGGCGCATCGCGCAGCAGGGAGGATGCGTGCGCCATGTCCACCAGGGCGCGGGCGAGCGTCTCGTCGTCTCCGCCGCGCTCCACGATGGTCCACGCGTCCCACCACGCCTCCTGGTAGAGCGGGCGGTTCCCCAGCCCCGCGGCCACGCGCGCCAGGAGCGCCAGCGTGGTCACCCGCTCGCCCGGCTGCACGCGCGTGGGGAGGAGCCGCTGGAGCGCGGGAAGCGCCCGCTCGAAGGTGCCGCGGAGCACCCACAGTCGTGCGAGGTCGTGCTGAAGCTCCGACTGCCGCGCGTGCCCGCGGCCGTACGCGCGCATCGCCAGGCGCGCGAAACGCTCCGCATCCTCGTAGTCGCCCGACTCCAGGGCGAGCAAGAAAAGGCCGTGCAGTGCGGTCGCGCGGATGGCAAGAAGCCCGTGCCGCCTGCTGGCGCGCGTCCCCTTGATCAGGGCGCGCCGTGCCGCCTCCGCGGAGCCGCGCCTGGTCTGGAGCCGCCCGAGCTCCACCCAAGCCTGCGCGTACGAGGCCCAGTCCCGCCGCCGCCGCGCCAGGCCGATCGTCCGCCTCAGCCACGTCTCCGCGCGCGCAAGGCGGCGGAAGTGGAGTGCCAGCACCCCCACGGCAAGCGCCGCGGACGCATCCTCGGGCGACGCCAGCGCGCCCGCCTGCGCAAACGCGAGCGAGGTGTTGGGCGCGCCCTGCTCCTGCGCCCAGCGCGACACCTGGAGGCACACCAGCGTCACGATTTCGGAGCTGGCGCCGGCCGGGTTCCCCACCAGCGCCGCCAGCGTGGTGAGCGAGACCTCCAGCGCGGGCTCCACCGCCGCCGCGCGCAGCAGCCTCAGCCGCTCCGCCGCCGCCGGCGCGGCGAAGAGCGCCGGGCGCTCCTCTGGCGCGACTTCGGCCCACAGCGTCACGTCGCGCAGCGAGTGCCAGAGGAGGAGCCCCACCTCGCCGCGCAGCTCTTCCAGGATCCCCGTGCCCTCCAGGGTCTCGTCTGGCTCGCGAAGAATGGCGGGAGGTATGCACCAGCGTCGCACTGTGTTACGGCGCGGAGTGCGCGCGCGTAATCGCGCGCTACGTGGTGTCGTCGGGTCCATGAGTGCCTCCGGGTAAGGCGCCGCGCCGCGAGGGCGGGTGCGGGGAGCCGGGTTGGCCGGGCGCGCCCCCGAGCGCGCTTCCAGCCGTCTCTGCGCGGTGTACCCTTGCGGGAGGAGCCTCCCCCAATGTACTCTTGCACAGAGATCCCACCCAAAAGTAGACAGAGTAGACGGGCGCAGTATAGCCCCTTGGATCGAGCGCGTCAATGGCGTCGAACGATGGGGCCGCACCGCTGGCCCGCCTGCGCGAAGCGGTCGAGCGGCAGGTGAGCGCGAGGTCGCTGAGGCACGCGGCCCGCCAGGTGGGGATGAGCCCGACCGGCCTTCAGAAGTTCCTGGCCGGGAGTGCCCCGTCGGATGCTACCTGCCGGAAACTGGAGCGCTGGGCGTTCGACAAGGCCGTCGCGGGCGAGCCCCCGACTGCCGAAACGGCGCTCGCCGTCCTTCGCCTGTTCGCGGGTGCGCTCCCTCCGCGCCGCCACCCGGAAGCGGTGGAGCGGCTGGTGGCCGTGCTGGAGGCCGCCTTCGACGACGGCGCCCGTCCCGCCTGGCTGGTGGAGGCCCGGAGCGCTCTCAATTCCGCTTCCGAAGGTCCAATCCCGTAGAACCCCCCGCATCGACATGAAAGCGCTGCCCTCGATATTCGCAGTCGCCGCCCTCGCGGTGCTCTCCCTCGCTGCGTGCGGCCGGGAGAAAGAGACCATCGTGCTGGGCGTAGCCGCGCCCCTGCAGGCGGCCAACGGCAAGTCCGTGGAGATGGCCGCCAGGATGGCCGTGGACGAGATCAACAGAGCCGAAGGGAACGATGGATTTACCTTCGCGCTCGAGATCCGTGACGACGAGCGCAGCGAGGCGAAGGGGATCGAAGTCGCGCAGGACCTGCGCGAGAACGAAAAGGTGGTGGCGGTGATCGGGCACGTGAACTCGGCCGTGTCGATCAAGGCGGCACCCATCTACAACATGCCCGCCGGCATGCACGACAGCATCGGCGGCGATCCGGTCGTGCAGATCTCTCCGGCGTCGAGCGCGCCGGCGCTCACCGGCGCGGGCCCGTGGACCTTTCGCGTGACCCCCACCGACCTGGAGTTCTCGCCCGCCCTGGCGCGACACGCGCGCGAGCGGCTGGGGAGCAGCAAGGCGGCGGTGATCTACGCCAACGACGAGTACGGGCAGGGGGTGACTTCGACTTTCGAGGCCGCCTTCCGCCGCCAGGGCGGGCAGATCGTCTCGACCGACCCCTACCTTCCCGACATCCTCAAGAACCCGGCGGCGCTGGACCCCTACCTGACGCGCGCCATCCGCCGCGGCGCCGACGCGCTGGTCATCGGTGGGCAGGCCGACGCGGGTGTGTCCATCATCCAGGCCGCGCGCCGGCTGGGCTACACCGGCCCCATTCTGGGGGCGGACGGGCTTACCGGGGTCAAGGACGCGCGCGGGGTGGGGGAGGGTGTGTTCGTGAGCTCCGCGTTCCTGCCGGACCTCAACACGCCCGCGGCGCGGAAGTTCGTCACCGCTTTCCGCGCGCGCTATAACACGTCGCCGGACCACCGCGCGGCGCAGACCTACGACATCGTCTATCTCCTCCATAGGGCCATCAACGAGGTGGGCCCGAACCGAGAGGCGATCCGCGCCTACCTCGAGCAGGTCGGCCGCCCCGGCGGGTCCCCGGCGTTCGACGGCGTCAGCGGCACCATCAAGTTCGACGAGAACGGCGATGTCGTGGAGAAGCCGGTCGTCATCGGCATCGTCCGCGGCAGCGAGCTGGTGACGGCACGGTAGGAACGTTGTTTCGCAGGAAGAAAACGCCCCCGGTCACGCGTGCCGGGGGCGTTTTGTGTTTGTCGGACGGGCGTTTGTCGATTCGCGGGCGGCGGAGCGGCGGCGGGCACGGGCAGCCACGCGGGGCGGCCCCTACCGGATTGGTGCGGGGGGTGGGAGTCGAGGTGGGAGCGAGGGAGGGCAGACACGCAGGTCTGCCCCTACCTATTGGGTGCGGAGGGCGACCGCCGATGAAGGAGCAGGGCGGGCGCGATAAATCGCGCCCCTACCGGACATCCGCGCAATACACGGAGTTCTCCCCCTCACCCGCCCTGCGCCCCCGCAGGCGGGGGAGGGGGCCGGGGGGAGGGGGCCCTTACGCCGCCCCGTACACCGGGATCGCCGACCCATTCGGCTCCTCGGCGGTGCCGGAGCAGAGGCGCACGATCTGCGCGGCGACGGTCTCCGGCTTGATCCAGGAGGCGGCGTCGGCATTGGGCATGGAGGCGCGGTTGGCGGGGGTGTCCAGCGTGCCCGGGAGGACGGCGTAGGAGCGGACGCCGGAGGGGCCGTACTCCTCCGCGATCACCTCGGTCAGCGTGAGGAGCGCGGACTTGGAGACGGCGTACGCCCCGTTGTTCGCGCGCGACTCGCGCGCGGCGCGCGAGGAGACGAAGACCAGCGTGCCGCCCTCCGTCATCACCGGCAGCGCGGCGCGGGCCACGAGGTAGGCGGAGCGCAGGTTGAGGTCCATCATCCGGTCCCACAGGTCGGTGGGGGTGTCCCCCAGCAGGACGCCGCCGGAATAGCCGCCCACCAGGTGCGCCACCGAGTCCAGCCGTCCCGTCCACTCCACCGCCTCGCGCACGGCGGCGGCCGCGCCGCGCTCGGTGGTCAGGTCCAGGAAGCAGGTGTCCACGCGGCCGCTGAACTCGTTCGCCAGGCCGTCCATCGCGTGCGCGTCGCCCTTGTGCAGGGGGACGAAGACGCGGTGGCCGGCGTCCAGGAAGGCGCGCGTGACGGCGCGGCCAAGGTTGCCTGCGCCGCCGGTGACCATCGTCACCGGTCCCGCGGTTTCATTGATCGGCATGGAGACGGCCGGTGGCGTGGGTGAGCTTGTTGAGGCGCTCGGCGAGCGCGGTAGTCAGGTCTTCGGAGCGGAAGCGCCACCCCCAGTTCCCTTCGGCAGTGCCGGGGACGTTCATGCGGTGGTCGCTTCCCAGCCCCAGCACGTCCTGCAACGGCACCACCGCCAGCGCGGCGGGGGACTGGAAGACGACCTCCATCATCCCCCAGTGCACCGACCGTTCCGGCGCGTCCGTCAGCCTGCGCAACCCCGCGCGGTCCCCCTCCGACGCGCCGCGGTACCATCCCAGCGAGGTGTCGTTGTCGTGCGTCCCCGTGTACGCGACGGTGTTCGCCTCGTAGTTGGCGGGGAGGTGCGGGTTCTCCTCGTCGTCGCCGAAGGCGAACTGCAGCACGCGGATCCCCGGCATCCCCAGCGACTCGCGCAACGCGTCGACTTCGGGGGTGATGATCCCCAGGTCCTCCGCGATCAGCGGCAGGGGTCCCAGCTCCTTCGCCACCGCGGCGAAGAGGCGCGATCCGGGGCCGGGCTGCCAGGTGCCGTTGAGCGCCGTCTCCTCGTCGGCCGGCACCTCCCAGTACGACTCGAAGCCGCGGAAGTGGTCGATGCGCGCCAGCTCCACCCACTCCAGTGTACGCCGGAATCGCTCCGTCCACCAGCGGAATCCGTCGCGCTCCATCACGTCCCAGCGGTAGTGCGGGTTTCCCCAGCGCTGCCCCGTCTCGCTGAAGTAGTCGGGCGGCACGCCCGAGACCACGCTCGGCATGCCGTGCGCGTCGAGCGAGAAGAGCTCGGGGTGCGCCCACACGTCCGCGCTGTCGTGCGCCACGAAGATGGGGATGTCGCCCACGATGGCGACTCCCGCGTCTGCGGCGTAGCGGCGCAGGGCGGACCACTGTCGGTCAAAGAGGAACTGCCCGAAGGCGTGCCGCTCCACCTGGTCCGCCAGCTCCTTGCGTGCCCTGCGCAACGCGGCTGGCTTGCGCGTGCGAATGCCGGGGTCCCAGCTCGTCCACGGCGGCCCCTGCGCGTCGCGGAGGGCGCGGAAGAGGGCGTAGTCCTCCAGCCAGTACGCGTGCTTTTCCCGATACGCGGCGAAGTCGTCGCGGAGCGCGGGGGCGCGGCCGGCTTTAAGACCCTCGTATGCGCGGCGGATGAGCGCATCGCTGCGGCGCGCGGCGGCGGCGAAGTCCACGCGCGGCAGCTGGGCGTCCTCGTCCGACTCCTCGATCAGACCCTCTTCCGCCAGGCGCCCCGCATCCAGGAGAAAGGTGTTGCCGGCCATCGCGGAAAGGCCGTTGTACGGCGATCCGCCCTCGTCCACCGCCACCAGCGGGAGCATCTGCCAGAGGCCCTGTCCCGCCTCCTTGAGCCAGTCCACGAAGCGGAACGCCTCGTCCCCCAGGGTGCCGATGGGACCGCCGGGGAGCGAGGTGGGGTGAAGGAGGACCCCGCTCCGCCTGCGCTCAGTAACGCTCTTCATTCAGCACCGGTGACGGGTAAAGCGGAATCCCGCCCACCGGGAGGACGTACGCCACTTCCGCGCCCTCCAGCGCGACCGTGGCGCCGAGCGGCTCCCCTTCCTCGGGCGCGTCGTCGCGGCAGACGCGGAAGAGGCGGTACTCGCCCTCCTTCTGGCTGTCCGGCGCCAGGGTGCCGATCGCGACTTCCCGCGCCGCCTTCACCTTGTTGACGAGGATCCATCCGAGGTCCGCGGTGGGCGTGTCGGCGGCGCGGCGCTCCAGCAGCAGCGTGTCGCCCCCCAGCCCGCCGACCGCGCGCAGCACCCCCTCGCCCTGCAGCAGCGCGTGACCGGTCTTCAACGCATGCACGCGCTTGATGAAGCGGCGCAGGTCCATCCGCCGCCGTTCCCAGTCGGTGGGCATGGTCTCCACCACGTTCACCTGCTTGCGGAAGCCGAACTCGTAGCCGATCGGCATCATGATCCCCGCCGAGAAGGCCGCCGCGAAGGCGTAGCGCTGCCGCTGAACCGCCTCGTCGCCATCCGTGTCCGCCGCCAGCCGCGAGGTGTCGTGCGACTCGGGGAAGGCGACGCTGGGCGCGATCGTGCGGAACTCCTCGTGCTGCTTCAGCGCCCATGGCTCGCGGAAATCCCACCACTTCGACGAGTTGAAGAAGAAGTCGAACCCGGCGTCCGCCAGTGCCGCGACGTCCTCCGTCGGCGCGCCCAGCGTCTCGGCGAAGAACTTCACCTCGCGGTCCACGCGGC
Source organism: Longimicrobium sp. (assembly GCA_036389135.1). Lineage (NCBI taxonomy): Bacteria > Pseudomonadati > Gemmatimonadota > Longimicrobiia > Longimicrobiales > Longimicrobiaceae > Longimicrobium > Longimicrobium sp. The sequence goes on along the minus strand of DASVQP010000037.1, from coordinate 24,066 downwards.
GCGCTTCGTCAATCAGGTGGCGCCACAGCTCGGAGGGCACCTTGTACGCGGCGTCGCAGCGGAAGCCGCGGAAGCCCAGCTCGATCGAGTCCCGCACCAGCTCCGTCCAGTACGCCCACAGTGCCTCGCGGCCGTGGTGCGTCTCGTTGTCGATCTCCGCCAGGTCGCCCCAGGTGGTGATCCTGGATGGGTCGTCCGGATCGACGACGAAGGGGCTGCGCACCTCGCCCCGCTCGTCGCGCACGTACCACTCGGGGTGCTCCTGGATGAGCGGCGAGTCCTTGGCCGTGTGGTTGATGACCAGGTCCATGATCGGCTGCACGCCCAGCGCGGAGATCTCCGCCAGCGCGGCACGGAGCGGCTCCAGGCTCATCGGGTCCGCCCCGGTGGGTACGAAGAGCGGGTTGAGCCGGCGGTACTCCTTGACGGCATACAGGCTGCCGCTGAACCCCGGGTAGTGCCAGGGGTTGAGGTACACCCAGTCGAACCCCATGTCGCGCGCGCGGCGGGCATGCTCCGCCCACCGCGTCGTGGGGCCCACCAGCCGCTGGAAGAGGTTGTAGATGCGCGGCGTCACGCTGCGCCCCCCAGGATCGAGCGGATCCCCTCCAGCGGCACCCAGATCCAGTCCGGCCGGTTGTTCATCTCGTACCCCAGCTCGTACACCGCCTTCTCCAGCTCGAACACCGCCAGCGTCCGCGCGAACAGCTCCGCGTCGGCCGGCACGATGGGTGAGCCCGCCACCGTCGCGCGGTAGGCGTCCAGGAAGAGGGTGCGGGCCTCGCGCTCCCACGCCGCCGCCCACCGCTCCAGCGACATCCGGGTGCGGTAGTCGTCGGTGCGGTACTCCTTGAGCGCCACGCGCACGGCGTAGTTGAAGGAGCGCAGCATTCCCGCCACGTCGCGCAGCGGCGAGCCCTTGGCGCGGCGCTCGGCGAGCGGGCGCGCCGGCTCTCCCTCGTAGTCCAGGATGTACCACTCGGACCCGTCTGGCCCCGGCTTCTCCGCGCGGAGCACCTGCCCCAGGTGGTAGTCGCCGTGGAAGCGGGTGCGCACCGTCCCCGCCTCCTCGAGCAGCCGCAGGTCGTCGCCGCGCTGGCGGACGTCGGCCGCGGAGCGCACCACGCCGCTCAGCTCGTTGAGAAGTGCGGACGGGAAGGCGCCCGGGATCTTTTCGAGACGATGCCCCAGCTCGCCCAGCACCTCGTCCACGTGCCGCGTGAAGGCGTCGGTGTACGCGCGCACCTCCGCGTCGCCCACCGGCTCCGGCGCGAACTCCGGCTCGTCCGGCCCGGCGGAGGCGAGCGCCAGATGCAGACGCGCGGTGGTGGCGCCCAGCCGCTCGATTGACGGGAAGAACTCGCCCGCCATCCGCCGCACCGCCTCCTGCCCCGCGACCGTCTCGGGGTCGGCGGCGCTGCGCGATGCGGCGCCCATGAAGCGCTCCAGCGCCTTCAGCGCCACGCTCCACGCATCCCCCGTGTTGGGAATGAAGGCGAAGAGCCCGGCCACCGACGACGTCTCGCCCGCCCCCTGGTGCTCGATCCACCCGCCCAGCGCCGGGAGGTTGCGGAAGCTGGTGCGCTCGGTGAGGAAGCGCGTCACCTCCAGGTCCGGGTTCATCCCCGCTTCCAGCTTGCGGAAGATCTTGAGGATGGCCGAGTCGCCGATGATCAGCGAGGTGTTGCTCTGCTCGGCCGAGATGGGGCGCACGGGCCCGCGCTGGTGGTCCAGCTCCTCGAAGGCGCGGCCACGCCGTGCCACCAGCCGCCCGTTCTGCCCGTCGATGACCGCTTCCTCGCGGATGGCGTCCAGCAGCGCCCCGGCGAAGCGGCGGTCGCCCAGCGCCTCGAATACGCGGAACTCACCCGCCTCGGTGGCCTGCGAGACGATCGCCTCCGGCGTCACCCCTGGCTGCAGGGTGGGGTGCAGCGAGAGCGGGAGGAAGTACACCTCCGGCTCGCCCTCTTCGTATCTCACCCGCAGCACCGACGCGATGGCGCGCGGCCCTCGCTCGGGACGCACGATGGCGTGGTCCACCAGTTCCGTGGAGAGGATCTCGCGCGCCTTGCCGCGGAACCAGCGCTGGGCGCGCAGCCACTCGTGCGGCACGGCGGCGACCATCCCCGCCAGCACCCCGGCGTCCTCGAAGACGCGCGCCTCCGCCTCCGCCCACTCGGCCGGCACGTCGTTCCCCGCGTCCGCTTCCACGCGCACCGGCCGCAGACCGAACCAGAAGAAGCCGTAGGGGCTCAGCGTCAGCGCGTACGGCGTCTCGTCGATGGGGAGGAACGACGTCTGCCCCAGCAGCTCCACCGGGATGCGCCCGGCGAAGCGCGCGAGGTCGAGCTGCACCGCCTGCGCCGTGCCCGAGAGGTTGTTGACCACCAGGATGGCGTCGCCCTCGTACTCGCGGATGTAGGCGAGGACGTGCGGGTTTTCCGGCTGCAGGAACTCGATGGTCCCGCGGCCGAAGGCGTGGTGCTGCTTGCGCACCGCGATCAGCCGCTTGGTCCAGTTGAGGAGCGAGAAGGGCGAGCGCTCCTGCGCCTCCACGTTGATCGCCTGGAAGCCGTACTGCGTGTCCGTGATCGGCGGCAGGAAGAGGCGCGCGGCCTCGGCGCGGCTGAACCCGGCGTTGCGGTCCGGCGACCACTGCATGGGCGTGCGCACCCCGTCTCGGTCGCCCAGGAAGACGTTGTCGCCCATCCCCAGCTCGTCACCGTAGTACACGATGGGCGAGCCCGGCATGGTGAAGAGGATCGAGTTGAGGAGCTCGATCTTGCGCCGGTCGTTGTCCATCAGCGGCGCCAGCCGGCGGCGGATGCCCAGGTTGAGGCGCATGCGCGGGTCGGCGGCGTACTCGCGGTACATGTAGTCGCGCTCCTCGTCGGTCACCATCTCCAGGGTGAGCTCGTCGTGGTTGCGCAGGAACATGCACCACTGGCAGTCGTCGGGGATCGGCGGGGTGCGCTCGATGATCTCCACGATCGGCTTCCGGATCCCCTGGCGCACCGCCATGAAGATGCGCGGCATCAGCGGGAAGTGGAACGCCATCTGGAACTCGTCGCCGTCACCGAAGTAGGGGCGCACGTCCTCGGGCCACTGGTTGGCCTCGGCCAGCAGGATGCGCCCGGGGTACTTGGCGTCCAGGCGGGTGCGGAACTCCTTGAGGATGTCGTGCGTCTCGGGGAGGTTCTCGCAGATCGTCCCCTCGCGCTCGATCAGGTACGGCACCGCGTCCGCCCGGAAGCCGTCCAGCCCGCGGTCCAGCCAGAACTCCATCACCTGGAACATCGCCTCCTTCACGGCGGGGTTGTCCCAGTTGAGGTCCGGCTGGTGGCTGAAGAAGCGATGCCAGTAGTACTGCCCCGCCACCGGGTCCCAGGTCCAGTTGCTCGGCTCCGTGTCGGTGAAGATGACGCGGGCCTCCTTGTACACCGTGTCGTCGTCCGACCACACGTAGAAGTCGCGCTCCGGCGAGCCCCTGGGCGCGCGGCGGGCGCGCTGGAACCAGGGGTGGTCGCTGGAGGTGTGGTTGAGCACCAGGTCCGAGATCACGCGCAGGCCGCGGCGGTGCGCCTCCTCCATGAAGCGCGTGAAGTCATCCACCGACCCGTACGACGGGTGGATGTTGTAGTAGTCGGCGATGTCGTACCCGTCGTCGCGCAGCGGCGAGGGGTAGTAGGGAAGGAGCCAGATGACGTCCACGCCCAGGCTCTGCACGTAGTCCAGGCGCTGCATCAGCCCGGCGAAGTCGCCGATCCCGTCGGCGTTGGAGTCCTGGAAGGCCTTGACGTGGATCTCGTAAAAGACGGCGTCCTTGTACCAGAGCGGGTCGGAAGCGCTCAACTGGGGCGGTCTCCTGGTAGGGTTCGGGGCCGGCGAACGGCGCGTGCCGCAGCCATGATCGGCTCGGCTCAGGGGGCCGCCGCGTTGCAGGAAATGCGCCCGCCCCGCCTCAGCCGCCACCGTCGCGCCACCCCGCGAACCGGCTGTGTTCCCCCGTCTCGGACTCTTCACACCGAAACCCTGCAGCCGCTCAAGCGCTGGCCGCGATGCGCCTCGGTGTATTCCTGCGTCCGACACGCTCGGTTGAGCACCGGACGAGACACCGTTGTTCAACGCGCTCCACCCGTGGCGCCAAGGTGCGGATCTCCTTGCGACACCAGGAGATCCGCTTTCTGCGCCCCGTTGCACTCCTGACTTCCGCTGCATTACCTTCGAAACCGAACGGAGTGGACATGCCTCGGGACTTGGAGGGAGCGCATGAGGAACTGGAATCTCGCGGACGCAGCGGTGACGTTCGCCCAGGTGGTGGAACACGCGCTCACCGGCGGGCCGCAGCGCGTGGTGAGCCGCAGGCGAAGCGCGGTGGTGGTGCTAACCGAGACGGAGTACCAGCGGCTCGTTCAACGGATGCCTGCTCACTCGGTTCGCGGGTTCGGTGGGAAAGAACTCATCGAGATCATGCAGAATTCGCCGATCGCGGCGGCTATCCGGGACGGCGACCTACCCGAAGATTGGCTGGAACGATCACGGGAAGCGTCGCGCAACTGCGAATGCTGCGTCAGGCGGACGGAGAGCGCCCGCAACGTGGATGCTGCGGACTGAACCCTCGTGCGCTACCTCCTCGACACGAACGTGCTGTCCGAGTTGAATCGGCCGCATCCTGACCCGCGCGTAACCGGATGGGTTCTGCGCCAATCCCCTGGTGACCTTGTGGTCAGCACGATCAGCGTGGGCGAGATAGAGAAAGGTATCTATTTGCTGGCCATCGGCAGGAAGCGCGCGACCCTGGCCCGGTGGCTGGAAGAATGGGTGCTCGAAAAGTTCGGCGACCGCGCGATTCCGGTGGACATCGCGGTCTCCAGAACATGGGGGCGAGTCTTGGCCGAGAGCGAGCGGTCAGGTCGTGTGCTGGCGATACCCGACGCGTTGCTGCTCGCGACCGCGGCGTTTTACGAGCTGGTGCTCGTCACGCGCAACGAACGTCACTTCCGTGAGCGCGGCGTCGACATCCTGAACCCCTGGAAACGGTGACATGTGCCGGTGAGCTTACAGCCGCGGGGGCAACCACCATCACCCGGACCAGGTTTCGCGCATGGACGCGAGTCTGATTTGAACCGAGGAGGCTACATGATGGATTTTTGGAAATCAGAAGACGCGGAGAAGCGGTTCGGCGAAGTGATGCACCGCGCTCTCGCCAACGCTCCGCAGACGGTTCTTGGACCGGATCGCACGGCGGTCGTGGTCATCAGCGAGGCGGATCATTACCGCCTGGTGCTGGCCCACCAACGGTTGCTCGCGCTGGGGGAAACCCCGCCGGTACCCCGCCAGCTGCGGGAGGGCGAGCAGAGCGCGTGGGATCATCTGCAGAATCTGCCGCCCCACGAGGTGTACGAAGATGGAGAGTTGCCTGGAGATTACTTCGAGCGGATGAGGGAGGAGGACCGCCACCGGGGCTGCTGTGCGTGCGGAAAAGAAAAGGACCTCTCCGCAAACGCGGCCGGCTAAAACCGATGCGCTACCTTCTCGACACCAACGTGGTCTCCGACAGCACCAAGCCGCGTCCGGATCCCGCGCGTAGCCCAGTGGATCAATGAACTTCCCCCGGAGTACCTCGCACTCAGCACGATTACATTGGGCGAGATTCAGAAAGGGGCCTCGAAACTGGAACCCGGTGCAAAGCGCACTTACCTGATTCGCTGGCTGGAAGAGATCCCAGCAGAATACAAAGAACGAGTGCTCCCGGTGACGTGCCGGTTGCCAGGGCCTGGGGACGAATCGCCGACCGAGCACGCCGCGCGGGTCGCGAGCTGAGCGTTCCGGATGGGATTCTGGTTGCCACCGCGGTCATTCACGAAATAGTGCTCGTCACCCGAAACGAGCGTCACTTCCGCGACCGTGGTATCCAGATCCTGAATCTCTGGAACCGGCGGTGAATGCAAGTCGCCCCGGCAGCCATACGGCCGCCGGGGCGTTGTAAATGATCAGGATACGGTCAGAACGCCTTGATCTCCTGGATCGCCTTGAGCACGTCCTCGGGCTCGGGGAGGATGGCGCGCTCGACCTGCGGGGCGTAGGCCACCCAGGTGTCCAGCGAAGCCACGCGCTTCACCGGCGCGTCCAGCCAGGGGAAGAGCTCGTCCGCCACGCGCGCCGCGACCTCGGCGCCGATCCCCCACGAGAGCGAGTCCTCGTGCGCGATCACCAGGCGGTTGGTCTTCTTCACCGACGCGGCCACCGCCTCCATGTCCAGCGGGCTCACCGTGCGCATGTCGATGACCTCGGTGGAGATCCCGAATTGGTCCTCGGCCTGCTTGGCGGCCACGACGGAGCGCTGCACCAGCGCGCCCCAGGCGATCACCGTCACGTCCGTCCCCTCGCGCACCGTGCGGGCCTTGCCGAACGGGATCATGAAGTTGGGGCCGGGATACTTCCCCTTGTTGTACACCTGGCGGTACAGGTGCTTGTGCTCCAGGAAGAGGACCGGGTCCTCGCACCTGATCGCCGTGCGCAGGAGCCCCGCGGCGTCGATGGCGTTGGACGGGAGGACGACGCGAATGCCGGGGCAGTGCGCGAAGATCGACTCGCCCGTCTGCGAGTGGTAGATGGAGCCGCCCTTGAGGTAGCCGCCGTAGGTGGTGCGGATGACCATCGGCGAGGCGAAGGCGTTGTTGGAGCGGTAGCGCATGGTGGCCACCTCGCCGCGGATCTGCATCATCGCCGGCCAGATGTAGTCGAAGAACTGGATCTCGACCACCGGCTTCATCCCGCGTACCGCCATCCCCACCGCGCGGCCGATGATGTTGGCCTCGGCGAGAGGCGAGTTGAAGACGCGCGTGCCGCCGAACTCGCGCTGGAGCCCCGCGGTGACCTTGAAGACGCCGCCCTTCCCCTTGACGTCGTTGATCATCTCCTCGCGCGAGACGTCGGCCACGTCCTCGCCGAAGACGACGATGCGCGGGTCGCGCCGCATCTCGTCCTTGAGGGTGGCGTTGATCAGGTCGACCATCGTCGTCTCGCCGCCGGTGAAGCGCGGGTCGTCTTCGGTGTCGAACTGCTCGGCCGTGGGGTCCACGTCGGGCGAGAAGAGGTACAGCATGGCCGTGGAGGGCGCCGGCTGCGGCGAGGCGAGCGCCTCGTCGGTGGCGCGCTGCACCTCGTCGTTGATCTCGGCGTCGATGCGGGCGAGCTCGTCCTGCGTGGCCAGGCCGCCGTCCACCAGCAGCTTGGCGGCGCGCACCAGCGGGTCGCGCTTGGCCTCCTCGTTCCGCATCACCTCCGTCTTGTAGAACCGCTCGTCGTCGGACAGCGAGTGGCTGTACGGGCGGATCACCTTGGCGTGCACCAGCGCCGGGCCCTGACGCGTGCGGGCGTACTCCACCGCGCGCCCCATGGCGGCGTACGAGTCCACCAGGTCCGTGCCGTCGCAGTTGATGACGAGGAGGTCCGGGAACGACTCCACCAGCCGGGAGATGCTGCCGCCCGCCGTGTTCACCTCCACCGGGACGGAGATGGCGAATTCGTTGTCCTCGACGATGTAGACGACGGGGAGCTTGAGGTTGGAGGCCGTGTTGAGGCTCTCCCAGAACTCGCCCTCGGAGGTGGTGCCGTCGCCGGTGGTGACGAAGACGACCTCGTCCTCCTTTGCGCCCGTGGTCTCCACCAGCGGCTCACCCAGCTTGCGGGCGCGCATCGCCGCCTCGGCTGTACCCACGGCCTGCAGGAATTGCGTGCCGGTGGGCGACGAGGTGGAGACGATGTTGAGCGCCTTGTGCCCCCAGTGCGACGGCATCTGCCGCCCGCCGGAGGAGGGGTCCGCCTCGGCGCCGACGGCCTGGAGGAGGTGGTCGAGCGCGGTCATCCCCAGGCCGAGCGAGAAGGCGCGGTCGCGGTAGTAGAAGTAGAACCAGTCGTAGCCCGGGCGGGAATGGGCGGCGGCGGCCACCTGGATCGCCTCGTGCCCCGCGCCGGAGATCTGGAAGAAGATCTTGTTCTGCCCCTTGAGCTGGATCTCCTTGTCGTCGAGACGACGGGAGAGCAGCATAGTGCGGTAGAAGCCGAGCAGCGTGTCGCGATCGAGCGCGGCTTCCTCGGTGCGGGGCTTCTTCTTGGTCGTGGTCGCCATCGGTTGCAGGCGTTCCTTTTTGGGTCGTTGCGCGCCGGCGCCGGAGGGGCACGCGCCGCGTCCGGCCGCGGAGGCGGACCGGGGGCAAAGAACATATTCGAGAAGCACATCCGGGGCCAGGGGAGGGGACGGCGGGATGGGGGATGGGGGATGGGGGATGGGGGATGGGGGATGGGGAATGGGGAATGGGGAATGGGGAATGGGGAATCGCAGGGGACAGGGGACAGGGACAGGGACAGGGGGACAGGGGACAGGGGACAGCCGGCGGACGAGCGGGTCGAGGTGGGGAGAGGGCGGGCGTGATGAATCACGCCCCTACGGAGCGTAGCATGAGCACAGGCGGTGTGCACCCTTCCCCCCGCTTGCGGGGGAGAGGGCCGGGGAGAGGGGGTGGTCGCGTGCACGGGCGCCTGCCGAAGCACGGCGTCCGTCCATTCCCCATTCCCCATTTCCCCATTCCCCGCCGTTCCGTCCCCTGCGCGGGAACGGGCGTCCACGCGCGGGGACAAGGGACGGGGGCGGCGGGTGGTGCGATCGGGCGTAAGGCGTTATCGTAAAATCACTTGGATTTATGGCGGCGGCGGGAACGCGGATTGCTCGATGAACAGTGCAGCTTCCCGCCCAACCGGAGATACACTCAGATGCGTACCACCCTCCTCGCGGCGTTCGCCCTCCTTGCCTTCGGAGCCTCCGAAGGCGCGGCATCCGTCGCGGACACCAGCCGGGCCGTTCAGAGCTTCGACCGCTCGACCGCGGAAGACCTTGGCCCGCTCCAGCCGCCCGCCCTGATGCAGGCCGGCGCGTCGTACCAATCCGGCGACCGCCGCCAGGAACAGTACGGGCGCTATGACCAGGACTACCGTCCCGGCGTTCGCGTCTGGATGGACGGCAACCGCGACGTCTACCGCGTCGGCGACCGGTCGCGCGTGCTCGTGCGCACCGACCGCGACGCGTACGTGGCGGTGCTCCACATCGACACCGACGGGAACGTCGAGGTGCTCTACCCGAGCCAGCCCGGCGACGATGGGTACCTACGCGGCGGGCGCGCGTACAGCGTAAGGCCGCGCGGCAGCCAGTACGTTTCCATGCGCGGCGGGTACGGAATCGGCTACATCTTCGCCGTGGCGTCCAATGAGCCGCTGGACGAGCGCGTGCTGCGCGACCTGCACTACCGCCGCGTCGGGAGCTGGGACCCCAACTACAACGTCTACGGCGACCCGTTCCGCGCGATGGACCGCTACGAGCGGATGCTGGTGGGCGACTGGGGCTACGGCGAGCACGACAGCGACTACTACACGTATCACGTGGGCCGCCGCTACACGCACCCGCGCTACGCCTGCTACGACAGCTACGGCTCGTGGTACGCCAGCCGCAGCGTGTACTACGACAGCTGCGACCGAGTGCGCGTTTTGCTCGTGCAGGTGCCGTACTATTATGATACGCGCTACTACCGCGGCGACCGGCGCGTGTACTACGCCCGCGGCGGCAACGGGTACTACGGCAACAACGGCTACTACGGCAACGGGTACTACGACGACCGGTACCGCCGCACGCAGCCCACGCACGGGTACAAGGAGCGCACCGAGGTGCGCGACGAGAGCCGCGGCTACTCGCGTCGCCCGGCGCCGCCCGCCTCCCGCGGAGCGGGTTCGTACACGCAGCGCGAAGGCGAGCCGGCGCAGCAGCAGGAGCCGCGGGTAGTGCGGCCGGAGCGCCAGCGCCCAACCTTTGAGCGCCGCTCGCCGGAGCCGTCGCCGTCCGGCGAGAGCCGGCGCCCGGAGCCCCGCTCGGAGCCGCGGACCGAGACGCGCCGCGAACCCCCGCCTGAGCGGCGCACCGAGACGCGCCGCGAGGCGCCCCCGGCGCGGCAGCCCAGCAGCGACAACGCTCCTTCGCGTCCGTCGGCCCCCCGGGTCCGGCCTCCGACGGAGTAGGCAGGCGGGCCCGGTGAGGCCCGCCACATCCCTCACCAGGCCCGGCAGATGAATCGAAGCCCGTCCGCAGTCCTTTCCGCCGCGCTGGCGCTCGTCGCCAGCGCGGCGCTGGCCGTTCCGCACGCCACCGCGCAGGGTTCGGCCGCTCCGCCTTTGTTGGCGGGGACGTTGTCGCTCCAGGAGGCCGCGGCCACCATCACCCCGGCCGACGTGTACTCGCGCATCGAGTTTCTGGCGTCGGACTTCCTGCGCGGGCGCAACACGCCCAGCCCGGAGCTGGAGATCGCGGCGTCGTACCTCGTCAACCAGCACCGGCTGTTCGGGCTGCAGCCGGGGGGCGAGAGCGGCTCGTATTACCAGTGGTACCCGTACCCCATGCGCCGCCTGAGCGCCGCCGGGGCGCGAATGGAGATCGCCGGGCGCGGCGCGCCGCAGACGCTGCAGTACGGGCGCGACTTCTTCGCGCTGGGCGGCACCCAGCAGCCCATCGCATCCGCGGCGATGGTGTACGCCGGCCGCGGCGCCGACGACGCGCTGGCCGCGGGCTCCATGACCGGCCGCGTGGTGGTGGTCTCGCTGCCGGGCATTTCCAACCGCGACTGGCGCCGCGAGCGCACCCGCCAGCGCGCCGCCGCCCAGCGGGCCGGCGCCGCCGCGATCGTGCACGTGCTGGATGCGAGCTGGACGGCGGACAGCATCGCCAAGTACGCCGCGCCCGCCACGCGCGGTGGGCGCACGCTGGGCGGCGAGATCGCGTATCCGCAGTTCATGATGACGCACGAGGCCGCCACCCGCATGTTCGCGGGCGCCGGGACGCCGCTGGCGACGCTGGCCACGCGCGGGGCCGCCGCGAGATTCCGCCCGGCGCCGCTGGCGGGGGTCATGGCCACTCTGGCGCTTCCGCAGGAGGAGCTGGACCGCGGGCGCGCGCCCAACGTCATCGCCATCGTGCCGGGGAGCGACCCGGTGCTGCGCAACGAGTACGTGGTGATCTCGGCGCACATGGACCACGTGGGCGTGGGGCAGCCGGTGAACGGGGACTCCATCTACAACGGCGCGGATGACGACGCTTCGGGGACCACGGCGCTGCTGGAGGTGGCGCAGGCGCTCTCGATGATGCGCGACCGGCCTAAGCGCTCCATCGCCTTCGTGCACGTGAGCGGCGAGGAGAAGGGGCTGCTGGGGTCGGAGTGGTTCTCGGAGCATCCCACGATCCCGCTCGCGCAGATCGTGGCGAACGTGAACGTGGACATGATCGGACGCAACAACCCGGACAGCGTGGTGGTGATCGGCAAGGACTACTCGTCGCTGGGGGCGCTCGCCGACCGCGTCCAGGCCGCGCACCCGGAGCTGCACCTGACGCTTTCGGATGACCTGTGGCCGGAGGAGCAGTTCTTCTTCCGCTCGGACCACTACAATTTCGCCCGCAAGGAGATCCCGTCGATCTTCTTCTTCAGCGGCGTGCACGCGGACTACCACCGCCCGTCGGACCACGTCGAGAAGATCGACACGGACAAGGCCGCGCGCATCTCGCGGATGGTGCTGTACCTGGCCACCGAGATCGCCAACGCCGCCGATCGCCCGCGCTGGGATCCCAAGGGGCTGGAGGCGGTGCGCGCGATGACGCGGTAGGGTTGGCGGGGTGGGACAAACAAGGGGGAGAGGCCGATGCGCCTCTCCCCTTTTATATGCGCGGGTGGCGGTTCGGGGGCGGGCACGGGCAGCCACGTGGGGCGGCCCGTACGCGTGTTGGTGCGGAGGGCGCGGGGGTCGCGGTGGGGCCAAGGGTGGGCAGACACGCAGGGCTACCCCTACCGGTATTGGTGTGAAGGGCGGCGCTCGAGGTGGGGGCCAGGGCGGGCGCGATGAATCGCGCCCCTACGGGATCTGTGCGAAAAGATGGAATCTGCGCAAACGCCCCTCCCCCAGGTTGTTTTGGGGGAGGGGCCGCGAGGTGACGAGCGGGGGAGGGGGCCCGCGGCCCGCGCCCTCAGTTCATCCGGCTGTTCGTCTGGCCGCCGAAGCCGAAGGTGAAGAGCCAGCCGCTCTGGCCGGAGTTGCCCTCGGAGCTGCCGGTGAGGCGCGCGGCGCCGAGGTGGAGCGGGCCCAGCGACAGGCCGCCGCCCAGCATCGTGCCGCTGTCCAGGTCGGTGGAGAGGCCGGCGCGAAGGGTGACGATGGGGATCTTGTGCTGCACTCCGATGCCGAGGGAGCGGTCCCAGGGGCCGCCGAGGCGGCTTTCGGAGAGCTCGCCCTGGTACCCGGCGGCCACCGTGGTGCCGATGCGCGGCTCCCAGGCGGCGCCCAGGCGCAGGACGGGGGCGAGCGTGGTGCCGACGTCCAGGTCGTCGGCCAGGCCCCTGGCGCGGGCGGCGAGCACGGGGTCCGCTTCGGAGAGCGGGCGGGCGCTGGCGGCGTAGTCGTTCCGGAGCTGGTCCGGATCGCCGGTGCGGTAGTTCTCGCGGCTGAGGACGATCGAGCGGATCTCCGGATCGCCCTTCCACTCCAGCGTGTTGACGACGTTGGCGACCGCCGCGCTCAGCGTGAGCGACGGGGACGGCTGGATGGCGGCGCCCAGGTCGAGGCCGAAGCCGTTCGCGCCCTCGCGCCCCACGCCGGCGTAGGTGACGCGGATGTCGGGGGCGGTGACGGAGAGGACCGTGTCGATGCCCACCGCGCCGGAGCGCACCATGCGGTTGCCGCGCAGGTAGTGGCCGGTGACGCCCAGGCTCACCGGGCCCACGCGGTGCGCGTAGCCGGCCGCGAAGTCCAGGTACGACGCGCGGAAGCCCTGCGACTGGCTGAGGATGGCGTCGTCGTCGTAGGCGTTGACGCCCAGGAGACGCGACTGCTGCACGCCGTTCAGCACCAGGTCCACCACGTCGCGGGAGACGCCGTGGCGCCCCGTGAGGTTGTACGACACGCCGAAGAGGGCGCGGCGAAACGACATCGAGAAGACGGGGACGCGGATGTCGACCTCCGCGGCGGTGCCCTCGTCAGGGATGCGGCCCAGGATGTCGGCGCGCCGATCGTCGTCGAGCTCGTCGAAGGCGCGCAGGTCGTTGAGGTCGCCGAAGGTGAGGCCGTTGATCGTGGCGCCGAGGGTTACCTGCGGCGCGGCGGCCGAAGCGTGCGGGTTGCCCGGGAGCGCGAGGTTCGCCGGGTTCTGGAAGAGGGCTTCCTGGCCGCGCGCCACGGCCACGTACGCGCCGCCCATCCCCAGGGCGCGCGGGGTGGTGGCGAGCTGGGCCGAAAGGGGGGACGCCAGCGCGGCGGCGGCTGCGCAGGATGCCATCAAACGGGTAAAATGCATGTGTCTGCTCGTGCGGAGTTGGGTTTACGGCAGGGTTGAGAGCGCGAAAGGGCAAGATCGGCGCCCGGGCCGGAACACTGTCACACGGAGGTGCGCCCTTTCTATCGCCCCCCGGATTGGGTAGCTTGTACGCGATCTCATCCTACGACAAACGCTTACCATGACGGGACCTGCATCGTGCTGATAGAGCACATTCGCAACTTCTGCATCGTTGCCCATATCGACCACGGAAAGTCCACCCTGGCCGACCGGCTGCTGGAAACGACGCGGACGCTCCAGCAGCGCGAGATGAAGGCCCAGGTGCTCGACTCGATGGACCTCGAGCGCGAGCGCGGGATCACCATCAAGCTGAACGCCGTGCGCATGCTGTACGGCGCAAAGGACGGCCGGCAGTACCAGCTGAACCTCATCGACACCCCCGGGCACGTCGACTTCACCTACGAGGTGTCGCGCTCGCTGGCCGCCTGCGAGGGCGCCATCCTGGTGGTGGACGCGTCGCAGGGCATCCAGGCGCAGACGCTCTCCAACCTCTTCCTGGCGATGGACGCGGGGCTGGAGATCATCCCCGTGCTCAACAAGATCGACCTGCCGGGGGCAGAGCCGGAGCGCCGCCGCGACGAGATCGTGGAGCTGCTGGGCGTCGATCCGGAGGAGGTGATCTTCGCCTCCGCCAAGGCCGGGATCGGCATCGACCTGATCCTGGAGTCGGTCGTGCGCAACGTGCCGCCGCCCACGGGCGACCCGCACGCGCCGCCGCGCGCCCTGATCTTCGACTCGTACTACGACAAGTACCTGGGCGCCGTGCCCAGCGTGCGCGTGGTGGACGGGACCTTTCGCAAGGGGATGCGGATCGGCTTCGGCGCCAACGAGAACGAGTATCCCATCGACGAGGTGGGGTACCTGCAGCTCGGGCGGCAACCGCTGCAGGAGCTGGGGCCGGGCGAGGTGGGATACATCATCGCCGGCATCAAGCGCGTGGCCGACACGCGCTCGGGCGACACCATCTACGACGCGGACAACCGGGCGGGCGAGGGGATTCCCGGCTTCCAGGAGGTGAAGCCGATGGTGTTCGCGGGGATCTACCCCACGGAGACCGAGCAGTACGAGGAGCTGCGCGACGCGCTCGCCAAGCTGCAGCTCAACGACGCCTCGCTCACCTACGAGCCGGAGACGTCGCTGGCGCTGGGCTTCGGCTTCCGCTGCGGCTTCCTGGGGCTCCTGCACATGGAGATCATCCAGGAGCGGCTGGAGCGCGAGTTCGACCTGGACATCATCACCACCGTGCCCAACGTGAAGTACCACGTGGTGATGACGGACGAGGAGGACCGCTGGGTGGAGAGCCCCTCCGCGCTCCCCGATCCCACCAAGATCGCGCGCATCGAGGAGCCGTACGTCACCGCGCGCATCCTGGTGCCCGCGGACTACATTGGCGGGGTGCAGAGGCTGGCGCACGAGCGGCGCGCGGACTTCCGCGGGATGAGCTACCCCGATCCGCAGCGCGTTGAGCTGACGTACGACCTGCCGCTGGGCGAGATCGTGCTGGACTTCTACGACAAGCTGAAGTCGGCCACGCGCGGCTACGCGTCGTTCGACTACGACTTCTCCGAATACCGCGCCAACCCGCTGGTCAAGCTGGACATGCTGATCAACGGCGAGCCGGTGGACGCGTTCAGCGTCATCATCCACCGCGACAAGAGCCAGGAGTATGGGCGCAACATCGCGGAGAAGCTCAAGGAGCTGATCCCGCGGCAGATGTTCGAGGTGGCGATCCAGGCGGCGATCGGCAACAAGGTCATCGCCCGCGAGAGCATCTCGGCCATGCGAAAGAACGTGACCGCCAAGTGCTACGGCGGCGACATCTCCCGCAAGCGCAAGCTCCTGGAGAAGCAGAAGGCGGGCAAGAAGCGGATGAAGCAGGTGGGGACGGTGGAGATCCCGCAGGAGGCTTTCCTGGCCGTGCTGCGGGTTGGGGAATGAGGGAGTACGTGAGTGCGGAAGTGCGTGAGTGCGTCCCGGCGCGGTGGCGATGAGGCTGCCGATCGTGGGCGGGCGGCTGCGGGGGCGCTGGTGGCTCCCCGCCAGCCGCGGGAAGATCCTGCGCATCCTGGGCGGCAGCTACGAGCCGGAGCAGACGCGGCTGTTCGAGGAGCACGTCCGCCCCGGCGCCACGGTGCTGGACGTGGGCGCGCACGTGGGCTATTACACCGTGCTCTCGGCCGTGCTGGCGGGTGAGCGGGGCGCGGTGTGGGCCTTTGAGCCGAACCCCACCAACGCCACCTTCCTGCGCCGCCATGCCGAGATCAACCAACTCGCGAACGTGCGCGTGACCGAGGCCGCGGTGTCAGACGCGAACGGCACCGCGCGCTTTGGCTTCGGAAGCGGGAGCGGGACGGGGCACCTCTCGGCGGACGGGACGGTGGAGGTGCGGACGGTGCGCCTGGACGACTTCTGCGCGGAGCATGGGATCGCGCCGTCCGCGGTCAAGATCGACGTGGAGGGGGCGGAGGGAGCCGTGCTGGAGGGCGCCCGCGACACGCTGGCCCGGCACCGCCCCGTCCTCTTTCTCTCCACGCACGGGGCGGAGGTGCACCGCGCCTGCCTGGCGTTCCTGGAGGGCGCGGGGTACGCCTGCCGGCCCATTCTGGGCGACGACGTGCGGACGACGAGCGAGCTGCTCTGCACTCCGGCGGCGCGGTAAGGGCGGCGATGCGCCTGTCGGTGATCGTCTCCACCTACAACAAGCCGCACTTCCTGGAGCGCGTCCTCTGGGGATACGCCGTTCAGACCGATCGCGACTTTGAGCTGGTGGTGGCGGACGACGGGTCCGGCCCGGAAACCGCGGAGCTCATCCGCCGCGTGCGCGCCGAGTCGAAGATGGACATCGTGCACGTGTGGCACGATGACCGCGGCTTTCGGAAGACGGAGATCCTGAACCGCGCCATCGTGGCCTCCCGCGGCGACTACCTCCTCTTCACCGACGGCGACTGCATTCCGCGCCGCGACGTGGTGGAGGTGCACCGTGCGCTGGCGCGGCCGGGGCGCTACCTCGCAGGCGGCTACCTCAAGCTCCCGGCGGACGTCAGCGAGCGGATCGGCGTGGAGGACGTGACCTCGGGGCGGGTATCCGAGCTGCGCTGGCTGTGGGCGCAGGGGTGGAGACCGGGGCGCCGCGCGCTGCGCCTGGTGCGCTCGCCGAAGCTGGCGGCGCTGTTCGACCGGATCACCCCCACCGCGGCGCACTTCCACGGGAACAACGCCTCCACCTGGCGCGACGCGATCTTGCGGGTGAACGGCTTCGAAGGGAAGATGGGGTACGGCGGGCTGGACCGGGCGCTGGGGTACCGCCTGGAGAACGCGGGTGTGCGGGGGGTGCAGATCCGCCACCGCGCCGTCGCGCTGCACCTGCACCACGACCGTCCTTACCGGCGCCCCGAGGTGGTGAGCGCCAACCGCGCGATCCTCGACGCCATCACGCGCGAGCGGCTGGTGCGCGCGGAGCAGGGAATCGCCGAGCTGGCTCCGGATCCTACGTTGCGCGTGCTGCGCTGAACCGTTCATCAGGACACGCATGACAGCGGACAAGGCCGAGAAGCGCTGGATCGTGGGGGTGGACCTGGGCGGCACCAACGTCGTCGTGGGGCTGGTGCCCATCGAGGGGGGCGAGGTGCTGGGGCTGCGCACGCTCCCCACCGAGTCCAACCGCGGGGCCAAGTTCGTGGTGGACCGCATCGTCCACATGGTGAACGACGCCATAGCGGAGGTGGCCGAGGCGCACGGCACCACGCGCGCGGCCGTGGCGGGAGTGGGGATCGGCTCGCCCGGCCCCCTCAACCGCAAGACGGGCACGGTGATCAACACGCCGAATCTGGGGTGGCGCAACTTCCCGCTGCGCGACCTGATCTCCAACGCCGTCAAGCTCCCCTGCTCGCTGGACAACGACGCCAACTGCGCCACCTACGGCGAGTGGTGGCTGGGCGCCGGGCGCGGCACGCAGTCGCTCGTCGGCTTCACGCTAGGGACGGGGATCGGCGGCGGGATCGTGCTGAACGGGGAGATCTACCACGGGTGCAGCGACGTGGCCGGCGAGATCGGCCACATGACCATCGACAGCAACGGCCGCAAGTGCAAGTGCGGCAACTACGGCTGCCTGGAGCAGTACGCCAGCGGCCCCGCCATCGCGCTGCGCGCCATGGAGGGGATCGAGGCCGGCGCCGAGTCGATGCTGGAGGAGATGGTCGACGGCAGGCTGGACGAGATCACCGCCGCCACGGTGTACGAGGCCGCCGTCCTGGGCGACCCGTACGCTACCGAGGTGATGAAGGACACGGCGCGGTTCCTGGGTTCGGGCGTCGCGAGCATCATCAACATCCTGAACCCGCAGATGGTGGTGATCGCGGGCGGCGTGACGCGCGCGGGCGACCACCTCTTCGTCCCGCTGATCGCCGAGGTGCGCCGCCGCGCCTTCCGCTCCGCGCAGGAGTGCTGCCGCATCGTCCCCGCCGAGCTGCCGGGGACGGCGGGGGTGGTGGGGGCGGCCGGGGTGTTCAAGAAGGAGAACTACGGGGCGATGTGAGGGCGGGCATCGCGGGCCCCCTCCCCGCTCGTTCCTCGCTGCCCCTCCCCCAAAACAACCTGGGGGAGGGGCGCACGCACGCATCTCCTTGCATGGCAACGTCCCGTGCCATCACCCGCGCCGGACTCCGCTCATCCGCGCCGGTCCCACGTCCCCTCTCCCACGGCTGATCACCCGTGACCCTGCGACTCGGCGTTCTCGGCACGTTCGTGTGGGACCGCATCTGGACGCTGGAGGACCAGGCGGCGGGGCGGCCGTTCGAGAGCTGGGGCGGGCTGGCGTACTCGCTGGCCGCCGCGGCCGCCGCACGTCCGCACGGGTGGGAGATCGTGGCGGTGGCGCGCGTGGGGGCGGACCTGGTGGACGAGGCCCGCGCCTTCGCCGCCGCGCTGCCGGGGGTGGACGCGGAGTCGGCGCTGGTGGCGGCGCCGGAGCCGAACAACCGCGTGGAGCTGCGCTACACCGACGACGCGCGCCGCGGCGAGCGGCTGACCGGCGGCGTGGATGCGTGGACCTGGGAGGAGCTGGCGCCGCGCGTGGCCGGCCTGGATGCGCTGTACGTCAACTACTTCTCGGGCTTCGAGATCGGCTTGGAGGCGACGGAGCGGCTGCGCGCGGAGTTCGCCGGACCGCTGTATGCCGACCTGCACTCGCTCTTTCTGGGCTGCCCCGGCGCGGGGACGCGCGTGATGCGCCGCCTGCCGGAGTGGGAGCGCTGGGCCGCCTCGTACGACGCGGTGCAGCTCAACGACGACGAGCTGCGGATGCTCGCCCCCGCCGCCGTATCAGCGGACGATGCGGCGGCGACACTGATGGGCGCGGGCCCGCGCGTTGTGGCCGTCACGCACGGCGCGGAGGGGGCGACGATCCTGCGCGGCACCGAAGTCCCCGCCGATCCGCGCCGCTGGCCGCAGTCGCGCGGCGAGGCGGCCGGCCGGCCGGCAGCGAGCCGCTACCCGAGCCGCCCCTGCGCGGGCGACCCCACCGGATGCGGCGACGTTTGGGGGGCGACGTTCTTCACCTCGCTCGCGGGCGGGCTGGGGTGGGACGAGGCCGCCGGGGCCGCGCACGCCGCCGCGATGCGCAAGATGGGCGTGCGCGGAGCGAGCGGGCTTTACGAGCACCTCGCAGGAAGCTGAGGCGAACGCATGCTCTACATGATCGTCGAGAACTTCCGTGGGGGCGACGCGGTGCCGGTGTACCGCCGTTTCGCGGAGCAGGGACGACTCGCGCCAGAGGGGCTGCGATACGTGGCGAGCTGGGTGCAGAACGACCTCGCGCGCTGCTTCCAGGTGATGGAGTGCGACGACCGCGCCCTCCTGGACGAGTGGATCTCGCGCTGGGAGGACCTGGTGGAGTTCGAGGTGTGGCCGGTGATGACGTCGGACGAGGCGCGGGCCGCCGTCGCTCCCCGGCTGTAGCCGGCCACACCATTCCCCATTCCCCATTCCCCATTCCCCCGCAGTTCCCCACCCGCTTCCCTTCCACCCCGCCGCGGCGCGTGGTATCTTGCCCGCATGCCGAACGCCCTGAAGCCCCGCCCGTGACCCGCGTGCTCGAAGTTCCGCCGACGCTGGACTCCGACGCCTTCGACCGCCTGGTGGAAGGCGCGGAAGGCGCGGGCGAAGAGCGCCTGCTGGTGGACGCACGCCACGTCCGCTTCGCCGATCCGTACGGGATGGTGGGGCTGCTGGCGGTCGGCGAGCACTACGGCACCCCGGAGCAGCGCCCGATCCTTCACCTCCCCACCGCGCCCGAGGTCACCGGGTACCTGGCGCGCATGGGGTTCCTCTCGGCCGCCGAGCACGTCTTCGAACTGCACAACGTGCCCAAGGGGCGGCGCGAGGGGCCGTCGGTGCTCCTCCCGATTACCGTCATCGACACGCACGAGGACGTCCACGGCGTCATCGACGTGCTGAACGAGGGGCGCATCTCGTCGCTCCTCAGCGAGCAGCTCGGCTACTCGCGGGCGGACGCCATCGGCTTCAGCATGCTCCTCTCGGAGGTGTCGCAGAACATCATCGAGCACGCGGACGCACCGGGCTGGGTCTCCATCCAGACGTACGACTGGAGCCGGCGCAGGTTGGGGCGGCGGGTGGCGGTGATCGCGGTGATGGACCTGGGGATCGGCTTCCAGGGGTCGCTGCAGCGCGAGCACTCCGCCCGCTTCGGCGAGCGCTGGGGCGACGCGACGGCGCTGGAGGCGGCGTTCATCCACGGCGTCACCCGCTTCCGCGATCCGGGGCGCGGGCAGGGGCTCAAGCAGATCCGCAAAAAGGTGGGGCGCTGGGGAGGGAAGATCGCCATCCGCAGCGGCACCGCCCGCATCGCCGACGTGCCGGAGTGGGACGACGGGGTGCCGATGGAAAAGGACCTGGCGCCCTTTCCCGGCGCGCAGATCCTGATCGTACTGCCGGCCAAGGACCCCGCGGCCCCGGCCTCCGAAGCGCCGCGCGCGCGCCCCGGCCTGCGCGCGCGCCCCTGAGAACACACCTCCTACACAGGCAACCATGAAGACCGCGACCTTTGAGACGAACAAGGGCACCTTCACCGCTGAGCTCTACGACAAGGACGCGCCCGGCACGGTGGAGAACTTCGAGAAGCTGATCCGCGACGGCTACTACGACGGCATCGTGTTCCACCGCGTGATCCCCGATTTCGTGGTGCAGGGCGGCGACCCCATCACCAAGGGCCCCAAGGGCCTCAACGAGCGCGGCGTGGGGAGCGGCGGCCCCGGCTACACCATCAAGGACGAGCTGGTGGGGAACCCGCGCAAGCACGAGCTGGGCGCGCTCTCCATGGCGCACGCCGGGGCCAACACGGGCGGGAGCCAGTTCTTCATCGTGCTGAGCGAGGCCAACACGCGCCACCTGAACGGGGTGCACACCGTGTTCGGCAAGGTGACGCAGGGGATGGACGTGGTGAACCAGATCCGCGCCGGCGACCGGATGGAGCGCGTCACCGTCGCCGACGACGCGCAGGCTTGAGGGTGGGGCCGCAGGCTCTCCGCATGCAGCCGCACCCCTTTGCGCCGCGCCGCTCGGTGACGTCGCTCTTCAGCAACCTGGTGACCCGGCCCACCGGCCGGGCCATCCGCACGGGCGTGGAGAGCCAGCTCGCGGAGATGGAGGTGGGGCCGTCGCTCTGCCTCTCGATCCTCGACTTCTCGCAGGTCCGCATCCTGGACTACTCCTGCGCGGACGAGATCGTGGCCAAGCTCCTCCTCCGCTTCCTGGGGGAGGAGCGTCCGGCCGAGGCGTACTTCGTGGTGCGCGGCGTCCAGGAGCACCACGTGGAGGCGATCGAGGCCGTCCTCGAGCGCCACGACCTTCTGTTGGTCGCTGAGGACGACGCCGGCTACGTGCACCTCCTGGGCGGCGCCAACCCGGTGCACCGCGTGACCTGGGACGCCCTCGCCCGCCGCGGCCGCGCCACCGCCGGCGAGCTGGTGGAGGAGACCGGCCTGGCCGAGGAGGCCATCGCCGCCACCTTTACCGGCTTCGCGCTTCAGCGGGTGATCGTGCGGCACCCGGATGGAACTGTGTCGCCGCTGTCGGCGCTGCTGGAGGAGGAGGGGTGAGGGCGCAGGCCTCCTCCCCGCTCGTTCCTCGCTGCCCCTCCCCCCAAACAACCTGGGGGAGGGGCGTACGCATGCACTGGTGCGCGGTGGCAGGGGTCAGCGCGAGGGAAAGCACGGGCGGCCACGTGGGGCGGCCCCTACCCGCGCATGTGCTCGCCTGGACGGGCGCACTAACGCACTCACGCACTAACGCACTCCCATGACCGGTCCATCCACCCGCGCCGTGCACGCCGGCGAGCCGCCGGCCGAAGAAGGGGCGCCGGTGGTGAACCCCATCGTCCCGAGCACCACGTTCTACGGCGATCCGTCGTCGGGCGGGGAGGTGCTGTACACCCGGTATGTGAACGGGCCCAACCACCTGGCGCTCGCGGAGCGGCTCGCGGCGCTGGACGGCGGCGATGACGCGATCCCGCTGGCGAGCGGGATGGCGGCGATGGCGTGCGCCCTCCTCTCCTGCCTCCAGTCCGGCGATCACGTGGTCGCGACGCACGCCATCTACGGCGGGACGCGCGTGCTGCTGGAACGCGAGCTGTCGCGCCTGGGCATCGCCACGACGTTCGTGGACCTCACGCAGGCGGGATGGGAGCGCGCCTTCCGCCCCGAGACCCGCGTCGTGCTGGGGGAGTCGCCCTCCAATCCGCTCCTGCGCGTCCTCGACCTGCGCGCCATCAGCGACGCGGCCCACGAGCGCGGCGCGGCGGTCATCGTGGATGCCACCTTTGCGTCGCCCATCAACCTGCGCCCGCTGGAGCACGGGGTGGACCTGGTGATGCACAGCGCCACCAAGTACCTGGGCGGGCACAGCGACGTCACCGCCGGCGTGCTGGTGGGCTCCGATGCGCGCATCGCGGCGGTTCGGGATCGCGCACGGGTTTGGGGTCCGCTGCTCGATCCGCACGCCTGCTGGCTCCTGGAGCGCGGCATTAAGACGCTCGCCCTGCGCATGGAGCGCCACAATTCCAACGGGATGACCATCGCGCGCTGGGCCGAGGCCGAGCCCGGGATCGCCCGCGTCCACTATCCCGGCCTCGCCTCACACCCCGACCACGACCTCGCGGCGCGGGTGCTGGACGGCTTTGGCGGGATGCTGGGGATCGAGGTGGAGGGCGGGGGAGAGGCGGCGACCCGATTCGTGCGCGCGCTGCGGCTCGCCAAATTGGCCCCTTCTCTGGGCGGCGTGGAGACGCTGGTCTCCGAGCCGCGCCACACATCGCACGCGGCGATGACCCCGGACGACCGCGCCGCCAACGGGATCCGCGACGGCTTCGTGCGCGTGTCGCTCGGCATCGAGGACCCGGAGGATCTGATCGCCGACTTCGCGCAGGCGCTTCAGGCGGCGGGCGCGGTGGCTGCCACCGCTTGAGACGCTGCGGAGGTTACAGGCAAAATCAGGAACGCGCCGTGCGGCTGTGGGTATGCCGCGCGGCGCGTTCCCTGAACTTCAAGACCGAAAAGCGATGAGCATCCAGCTGGACGAGTACGACATAGCGGTGATCGGCGCGGGGCCGTGCGGGCTCGCGGTGGGGGTGGCGGCGCGGCAGGCTGGGCTGAGCTGCGTGCACTTCGACCGCGGGGCGATCACGCAGGCGATGCTGGACCATCCTACCTACGTCACCTACTTCAGCGGGCCGGAGAAGCTGGAGATCGGCGGAATCCCCTTCACCACCGCGGGCGACAAGCCGTCGCGACGCGAGGCGCTGCGCTACTACCGCAAGGTGGCGGAGTTCTACCGGCTGGACGTGCGCCAGTACGAGGACGTCCTCGACGTGACGCGTGACGGCGGCGGATTCGTGCTGCGCACCGTTGGACGCGGCGGCGAGCACCTCCACCGTGCGCGCAACGTGGTGGTCGCGACCGGCTACTACGACAACCCGCGCCTCCTGGAGATCCCCGGCGCCGATCTCCCCAAGGTGAAGTACTACTTCGACGAGCCCTACCCGTACTGGAACCAGGACGTGGTGGTGGTCGGCGGCGGCAACTCGTCCTCCGATGCGGCGCTGCTCTGCTGGCGCGAGGGGGCGCGCGTCACACTGGTGCACATCTTCGACGGGATCGACCGGGGCGTGAAGCCGTGGGTGCGCCCCGACATCGAGAACCGGATCATCGAGGGATCGATCCCCGCCCTCTGGCGCCATCGCCTGGCCGAGATCCGCCCGGACGCCGTCGTCGCCGAGAGCCTGGAGACGGGCGAGCGCACCACGCTCGCGAACGACTGGGTGCTCGCGATGACCGGCTACGAGCCCGACCCGCGCCTCCTGCGCACCCTCGGCGTCACCATTGACGCGCTCACGGGCATCCCCGTGCACGACCCCGCCACCATGGAGACGGACGTCCCCGGCGTGTTCGTGGCCGGCGTGGTGGTGAGCGGGCACGACTCCAACAAGATCTTCATCGAGAACGGCAAGCTGCACGGCCCGCTGATCGCGGCGGCGGTGGGTGCCCCCTCCCCCCGACCCCCTCCCCCGCCTGCGGGGGCGCAGGGCGGGTGAGGGGGAGAACTGCAGTCCGGGCTGCACAGATCTCGTAGGGGCG
>DASVQP010000036.1 GCA_036389135.1 Longimicrobium sp. | reverse complement strand
ACCGCCATGTCCGGCGACTCACCCGTCCCTCCCCCCGGAGGCTTGCCCACCCTGCGCTTCCCCCCCGAGCTCCCCATCTCGAGCCGGGTGGAGGACATCACCGCGGCCATCACCGCCCATCAGGTGGTCATTGTCGCGGGGGCCACCGGCTCGGGGAAGACGACGCAGCTGCCGAAAGTCCTGCTCGCCATGGGGCGCGGCCGCCCGCGCCAGATTGGCGTCACCCAGCCCCGGCGTATCGCCGCGACGAGCGTGGCGGCGCGCGTGGCACGCGAGCTCGGCACGGAGCTGGGCACGGACGTCGGCTACCAGATTCGCTTCGAGGACCGCTCGTCCCGGCAGACAGCCGTGAAGTTCATGACCGACGGGGTCCTGCTCGCGCAGATTCACAGCGACCCGCTCCTGCGCCGCTACGACACGGTTGTGCTCGACGAGGCCCACGAGCGCAGCCTCACCATCGACTTCCTGCTGGGGTGGCTCAAGCGCATCCTCCCCAGGCGCCCCGACCTCAAGGTGGTGGTGAGCTCGGCCACCATCGAGACCGAGCGCTTCTCGCAGTTCTTCGGGGGGGCTCCCGTCATCCAGGTGGAGGGCCGTACCTTTCCGGTGGACGTGCTCTACGAGCCGCCCCCCGAGGACGCCGAGCTCGCCGACGCCGTCGCCGATGCGGTGGCGGACGTGCTCTCGCTCGACCCGGACGGGGACGTCCTCGTGTTCCTCCCCGGGGAGCGGGAAATCCGCGAGGCCGAGACTGCCCTGAACGCACGCGAGCTCCGCGGCACGGTGGTGCAGCCCCTGTATGCGCGCCTGTCGGCCGCCGAGCAGTCGCGCGTCGTCGCCACCATCCCCGAGCGCCGGGTCATCCTCGCCACCAACGTCGCGGAGACGTCAATCACCATCCCGGGCATCGTGTACGTCGTGGACACGGGGGTGGCGCGCCTCTCGCGCTACGACCCACGCTCGGGCACCACGCGCCTGCACATCGAGCCGGTCTCCCAGGCCAGCGCCGACCAGCGCAAAGGGCGCTGCGGCCGCGTGCGCGAGGGCATCTGCGTGCGCCTCTACGACGAGGCGAGCTTCACCACGCGGCCCGCCTTCACCGACCCGGAAATCAAGCGCACCGGGCTCGCGGGGGTCATCCTGCGGATGAAGTCCCTCGGCCTCGGTGACGTCGAGGACTTCCCCTTCCTCGACCCGCCCCAGCCGAGGGCCATCGCCGAGGGCTGGCGGGTGCTCGAGGAGCTCGGGGCCATCGAGGGCAAGGAGCGCACCTTGACGCCTCTGGGGCACCAGCTCGCGCGCTTCCCGGTGGACCCGCGCATCGCGCGGATGATTCTCGCCGGCGCCGAGTACGGGTGCCTGGACGAGGTGCTCATCGTCGCCGCGGCGCTCAACCTGCAGGACCCGCGCGAGCGGCCACGGGAGCTCGCGCAGAAGGCGGACGAGTTGCACCGGCGCTTCCGTGACGAGCACTCGGACTTCACGGGGCTCCTCAAGCTGTGGGCGTTCGTGCGCGAGGCCGAGGGCCGGGGGACGTCCCACCTGCGGCGCGTGTGCCGGGACAACTTCCTGTCCTTCCTGCGGGTGCGCGAGTGGCGGGACGTCCAGCGCCAGCTCGAGGAGACCGTCCGCGAGCTGCGCCTGCCGAGCAAGGGCCGGGGCGCCCCGTCGCGCGGGGACGCCCTGCACCAGGCGCTCCTCACCGGGCTCCTGTCCCGCATCGGCCAGTGGAATCCGGAGCAGCGCCACTATACGGGCGCGAAGCAGACGCGCTTCATGGTCCACCCCTCGTCGGCGCTCGCGAAGAAGCCCCCCGCCTGGGTGATGGCGTTCGAGCTCGTGGAGACGTCCCAGCTGTTCGCGCGCACCGTGGCGAAGCTCGACCCGGAGTGGCTCGCGGCGGCGGCCCCCCACCTGCTCAAGCGCAGCTACTCCGAACCGCACTGGTCGGAGAAGTCCGCGCGCGCCGTGGTGAAGGAGAACGCGACCCTCTTCGGGCTTCAGGTCTTCAAGGAGCGCCCCGTGGCCCTGGCCAGCATGGACCCCGACCGGGCACGGCTGATGTTCCTCGAGCATGCCCTGGTGCGCGGCGAGTACCGCACCC
Organism: Longimicrobium sp.; assembly: GCA_036389135.1. Classification (NCBI taxonomy): domain Bacteria; kingdom Pseudomonadati; phylum Gemmatimonadota; class Longimicrobiia; order Longimicrobiales; family Longimicrobiaceae; genus Longimicrobium; species Longimicrobium sp. The sequence continues at coordinate 1,702 of DASVQP010000036.1, read as the reverse complement.
GGGGGGCGTTCCAGGAGAAGAACCGCCAGGTGCTCGAGCGCGTGGCGCACCTGCGGGACAAGGCCCGGCGCAGCGAGCTGCTCGACAGCGAGGCGCTGCTGACGTTCTTCGACCAGCGCCTCCCGGAGGACGTGACGGACGGAGCGAGCTTCGAGGCCTGGCGCCGCAAGGCCGAGGCGGCCGACCCCGACGTGCTCGTCCTCTCGATGGAGGATGCCCTCTCGCACGACCCGGGCCTGTCCCCGGCGCACTACCCGGACGCCATCACCCTGCACGGCGCGTCCGTGCCGGTGACGTACACCTTCGACCCCTCGGCCGAGGACGACGGCATCACCCTGAGCGTGCCGCTGCTGCTCCTCGCGCAGCTGGTGCCCGGTGAGCTCGACTGGACCATCCCCGGGTGGCAGCGGGAGAAACTCATCGCCCTGCTCGAGCAGGTCCCCCGCGCCCAGCGCAAGCAACTGGGGCCGGTGCCGGACCTGGTCGACCGTCTCGAGAAGGAACTCGTGCCCTTCCGCGGGCCGCTGATTCCAGCGCTCGCGCGCGCGGTGTCCCGGCTGTGCGGCGTGGACGTACCCGAGGAATCCTTCCGGGCGGATGCCGTGGCGCCGTACCTGCGCATCACGCTCCGGGTGCTCGACGAGCGGGGAAAGGAGCTCGCGCGGAGCCGCGACGCCGACGCGCTGCTCGAGCAGTACGGGGGACGTGCACGGGCGGCGCTGCGCAGCGCGGCACCGGCTTCGGACTGGGAGCGCAAGGGGCTGACTGCCTGGAGCTTCGGCGAGCTGCCCCCCGTGGTCACCCGGCGGGTCGGCGGGCTCGAGGTCCGCAGCTACCCCGCGCTCGTCGACCGGGGCGCTGCCGTGGACCTGGTGCTGCTCGAGACCTCCTCCGCCGCCGACGCGGCCACGCGCACGGGGGTCCGCCGGCTCCTGATGCTCGCCGCGCGCGGACACGTGGCCGTCAGCGCCGCGCGCATGCCGCCGCCCTTCCCGTCCCTGGACGGCGCGCCGCCCGCGCGGGGCCAGGCCGACGCCTTCCGGGCGCTCGTCCTCGCACGCAGCGTCGACGATGCGTTCAAGCTCGCACCCGGTGCGCCGCTGCCCCGCACGCAGGCGGCCTTCGAGGCGCTGGTCCGTGAGGGCTCACCGCGCATCGAGCGTGCGGCCCGGGACTGGGCGGACGCCGTCGCTGACACCTCCAGGGAGCTCGCCGCGACGCTCGGTGCACTCAAGGCAGCATCCAAGGGGCCGAGCGGCGCGGCGGCCGTGCGGGACATCCGCTCGCAGCTCGGGCACCTGTTCCCCGCGAACCTCATCGAGTGGATTCGCTTCGTGCACCTGCTGAACTACCCGCGCTACCTCCGCGCGGCCCAGGCACGGCTGTCGCGTGCGGTGGCGAACCCCGGCAAGGACGCGGGGAAGTCCGAGCCCTTCACCCCCCTGTGGGAGAGCTTCCTCGCCAGGCGCGCCACCGTGCGTGACCAGGAGGCGGCGCAGGAGCTGCGGTGGGCCTTCGAGGAGCTCCGCGTGGCCATCTTCGCTCCGGAGGTGACGACGCCCGTGTCGGTGACGGTGACGAAGGTCGGCGCGGCCCTCGCGGCGCTGCGCTAGACGCGAGTGGCTGTGCGTCCGATAGGATGAGGCATGCATTCTCCCATATGGCTCCTCCTGGCCGCCCTGGCATTCGCTTGCGTCGCCTC
>DASVQP010000035.1 GCA_036389135.1 Longimicrobium sp. | reverse complement strand
ACCGCCGCCTGGCCCTGCGCACCGATACCGGTAGGGGCAGACCTGCGTGTCTGCCCGCCCTCTCCCGCGCGTCGACCCCCGCCCCTCGGCACCCAAACCCGTAGGGGCCGCCCCACGTGGCTGCCCGTGCCCGCCCCCGCGCCGCCTCACGCACCCCGCGCCGACAGACGCAAACCGCCCCTCCCCCAGGTAGTTATTGGGGGAGGGGCCGCGAGGTGACGAGCGGGGGAGGGGGGCCCAGGAGGGGGCCCCGCGCCCCCGCCCCTCTACATCCGCTTGTAAGCCGGCCCGCTGCCGCCCTCGCGCGGGGTCCAGCGGGGGCCGATGACGTCTGTGGCCTTGCAGTCGATGCAGTTGGGGGCGTTCACCACCAGCCGGTCGCCCTGGCGCTCGTAGACGTTGGCGGGGCAGAGGTGGGCGTACATGTCCGCCACCTCGCCCGGGATGTCCTGCCCCACGATCAGGTGCGACGGGATGTCGTCGCGCGTGCCGTTCCCCGACTTGAAGACCGCGTCCACCTTGCTGAACGTCAGGGTGTTGTCCGGCACGAACGGCGTCTCCGGGGTGACCTCCTTCTCGCGCTCCGCGTCCGGCTCCATGGCGATGCGGCCGGAGGGGATGCGCCCGCCCGTGACGGTTGCGAGCCCCGCCTTGATCCCGCCCACGAAGAAGCCGTCCTTGAACCCCAGGCGCATGTTGCGCGTCTTGTGCAGGTCGTCGCGGATGTAGCTGGCGTCCACCAGCTTGTCGTACGCGCCCAGCGACGCGCCCGTGACGTCGCCCTGCTTGAGCGACTCGAAGATGGTGCGCGCGGCATAGATCCCCGACTGCATGGCGTAGTGGATCCCCTTGAGCGACGCCACGTCCACGAAGCCCGCCGTGTCGCCCACCATCAGCAGCCCGTCGCCGTAGCGGCGCTGCGGGAGGGCGTAGAGGCCGCCCTCGGGGATCGTCTTGGCGCCCCACTCCACCATCTCGCCCCCCTCCAGGTACTTCCTGAAGAAGGGGTGGAGCTTCATCCGCTGCAGCAGCTGGTGCACGTCCAGCGTGGTCTGCCGGTAGTCGAGGCCCACCACGAGGCCGATCGCCACCACGTTGGGCTCCAGCGGGTACATGAAGCTCCCGCCGAATGCGTCGCGCGGCAGGGGCCAGCCCAGCGTGTGCACCACCCGGTCGAGCGGCACCTTGGTCTCCCAGATCTCCTTCACGCCCAGCGCGTAGATCTGCGGGTTCTCGGAGGTGATCCCCTGCCACTGCCGGTACGCCTGCCCCAGCGGCCCGCGCGTCCCCTCGGCCAGCACGGTCACGCGGGCGGTGAGGTCGGTGGCGGGCTCGTGGGTGCTGCCCGGCGTGCCGTCGCGCTTGAGGCCGGACGGCGTCGTGCGCACTCCGACAACCTTTTTGTCGTCCACTAGGAGCGAGTCCACCGGGAAGCCGGGAAGGACGTTGACGCCCAGCTCCTCCGCCTTGCCGCCGAGCCACTGCACGATCTCGCAGATGGAGCCCACGTAGTTCCCCCGGTTGTGCATGGGGGGCGGCGTGGGGAGGCGGATCTGCCCGGTCTCGGTGAGGAAGAGCACCGACTCCGAGTCCACGCGTCCGCGGAAGGGGAAGTCCTCGTCTCTGAGGTCGGGGAAGAGCTCGCGGAAGGCGCGCGGGTTGACCACGGCGCCGCTCAGGCAGTGCTCGCCCAGCGCCTGCGCCTTGTCCAGGACGGCGATGTTGACCTCGCCCAGGGTGCCGCCGTTCTCGGCATCCTTTTGCACGAGGCGGGCGAGCTCGATGGCGGTGGCGAGCCCGGCGGGCCCGGCGCCCACGATCACCACGTCCATCTCCAGCGCCTCGGCGTCGGGCGCTTCGGCCAGGATCATCCGTTCGCGCGGGAGGTCGGGCTGGTGCCGCACCGGGAGCACGGTACGGCGTGCGCTGTCTGCCATGGGTTCTCCGATGATCGTGTGCTGGGTCTTTTCGCGCGCCAACATACGCGGGCCGCGCACCCAGCGCAAACCGGGCGCGGGCACGCGGTTGCGGCGTGATTCACGGGCGCTGGAAAGCCTCACACAGAGAGCACGGAGGGAACCGCGAAGCCACAGAGAACCCACTTCCTGAACGGAGCGCCCCCGCGAGTACCTGCCTCACACGACTGAGCTTCTGCGCGAAGTGAAGGAGACGGGCTTTCCCGCGCAGTTCGATCCATCCAATGTTCGGTAGGTGGTGCATGGCTACGCATTAGAGCGGACTACCCGGGGCTGCTGTTGGACTGAACCGCGTGGGTGGCGGACACCGCCCAGTCCGCGCATACCTTGCACCTGAACATGGGAGGGTATAGTGCAAAGCGGCAGCGCGCGTCTCCTTCACTCCGCGCCACATCACGGCCCCTGAACAAGGTGCCGCGAAGCGCTCCGTTCAGGAAGTGGTTCTCTGTGGGTCTGTGTCCCCGTGTGAGCCCCGCAGTTGGGGCATACCACTTGGTTTGGGCGCCCGCCTCTACCGGAGAAGGAGGAATCAGATGGAATCACGAAATGGGCTGGCGAGCGTGGTGGGATGGTTCAGGATTGGGGCGGGGATGGGCCTCGTGCTGGCGCCGGAGCGGGTAGGGAGGGCGCTGGGGATGGAGGACTGGTCGGAGCCGATCCGCGCGTACGGCTTCCGCCAGGTCGTGGCCGGGATGGGGATACTGGCGCTCCACCCCGAGCTCGCCCGGCGCGAGCGCGACTGACGGATGCGTGCACGATGCACTCCTTTCAAAACGGAATTGCAATTGGACAGGTCTTCGGGTAATCTTCGGCCACCTGAAGCACAGTTCATCCCATCCAAGGAGCGAAGATGAAGATCCGCACCCCCCTCGTCGCGCTGTTCGCCGCGGTGGCCATCGCCGCCTGCGACCGCGCGCCCACCTCGGCGCTGAGCGCGGACGAGAGCGCCCCGCGCGCGACGCTGAACTCGGCGCCGGTCGCCGTCATCCACGTCGTATCGAAGAAGCCGTACCCCGCTTCGGGCGGCAACCCGGCGTACATGAGCTGGAGCCTGGACGCGCAGGGCTCGTACGACGCGGATGGCGATCCGCTCACCTACAGCTGGACCAGCGACTGCGTGTACATCGCGAACGGCTACGACTACGCGTGGACGGCCAACGCCAACCTGTACGAGACGTGCTACATCGACCTGTACGTGAGCGACGGCACCACCACCACGAACGCACGCGCCAAGGTCTACAACTCCACGATCACCTACCTCTGATCCGCTAGAAAAAACGGAGGCACGGAGAAGAACCTCTTCTCCGTGCCTCCGTTTTTCTGCATAAGGCCCTTACACCAGCGTCGGCTCCATGAAGTAGTCGAAGCCGTGCTCCGAGCTGCGCCACGCGCGGACGCGGAAGATGCGCGCGGGGGCGCCGGGGTCGAGGCGGATCCAGTGCGAGCCGCCGTGCCAGAAGTGGCGCTCGCCGGTCAGCAGCTCCTCCACCTCCCACGGGTCGTGCCAGCCGATCCCCATGTCCGGCAGCGGGAAGTGCAGCATCCCCTCGTGCGCCGAAAACGGGTCCAGGTTCACGGCCACGAAGATGAGGCTCGCCTTGTCCGGCGTCATCTTCCCATAGAAGAGGATGTTGTCGTTCTCCGCTGGATAGAAGCGCAGGTTGTCGTACTCGTGCAGCGCGCGGTTCTGCTTGCGGATCTCGTTGAGGCGGCGGATGAGGCCGCGGATGTTGCCCGGACGGTCCCAGTCCCACGCCTTCAGCTCGTACTTCTCGCTGTCCAGGTACTCCTCCTTTCCCGGCGCCAGCGGCGTCCCCTCACACAGCTCGAAGCCGCTGTAGATGCCGTAGACGGAGGACAGGGTGGTCGCCAGCACCGCGCGGATCATGAACGCGGGGCGGCCGCCGCGCTGCAGGAACTCCGGGTTGATGTCCGGCGTGTTGGGGAAGAGGTTGCCGCGGAAGTAGTCCTTCATCGGCCCCTGCGTCAGCTCCTCCAGGTACTCGATGATCTCCGCCTTGAAGTTGCGCCAGGTGAAGTACGTGTAGCTCTGGCTGAAGCCGGCCTTGGCCAGCGCCCGCATCATCTTGGGGCGCGTGAAGGCCTCGGAGAGGAAGATCACCTCGGGGTGCTGCCGCTGCACCTCGCGGATCATCCACTCCCAGAACTGTACGGGCTTGGTGTGCGGGTTGTCCACGCGAAAGATCTTCACCCCCTGCTCCACCCAGTGCCGGATGACGTCGCGCCACTCCTTCCACTGCGCTTCCCAGTCGTCGCCGTAGAAGTTGAGCGGGTAGATGTCCTGGTACTTCTTGGGCGGGTTCTCCGCGTACTTGATCGACCCGTCAGGCCGCACGAAAAACCAGCTCGGGTGCGCTTTGGCGTACGGGTGGTCGGGGGAGACCTGGATGGCGAAGTCGAGCGCGATCTCCAGCCCGTGCTCCGCCGCGGCGGCCACCATGCGGCGGAACTCCTTCATCGACCCCAGCTCCGGGTGCACCTCGCGGTGCCCGCCGTCCTTGCTGCCGATGGCGTACGGCGACCCCGGCTGGTCCGGCCCGGCGCCCAGCGTGTTGTTCTTCCCCTTTCTGAACGCCAGCCCGATCGGGTGGATCGGCGGAAAGTAGAGGACGTCGAAGCCCATGTCGCGCACGTACGGCAGCTTGGCGATGACGTCGTCCCACGTGCCGTGGCGGGTGGGGTCGTCGGCCATGGAGCGCGGGAAGAGCTCGTACCACGCCGCGAAGCGCGCCGCCACCCGGTCCACCTGCACGGGAAGGACGGGCTCGAACTGCGTGAGATCCTCGCGCAGCGGAACGCGCTCGATCACCTTCAGGAGCCCCGTGTCCAGCGCGGCGGCCACGCGCTCCGCGATGGTGCGGTCCTCGGCGGCGGCGGCGCCCTTTTCGAAGGCGGCCCACTTCCACGTCTCGGGCGCGGCCTCGTGGTCCAGCACGTCGCCGATCATCTCGGCGAGGTGTTCCAGGATCGTCTCGCGCTCCGCCTCCGGCGCCGCCGCCGCGGTGCGCGCGACGATCTCGGCGCCCTCGAACAGCTCCAGCACCACCTCCTGTCCGGCGTCGTACTTCTTGCGCAGGTCGCTCTGCCAGGTGCCGAAGAAGTCGGTCCAGGCTACGACCGTATAGTACCAGCGGCAGTTGCGGTCGGGGGTGAACGAGCCGGTCCAGCGGTCGTTGTCCCAGAACTTCATCGGCGCCTCACGCCACTCCTCCTCGTCCTCTGGCCGGTACCAGATGGCGGCCGAGATGGCGTCGTGCCCTTCCTTGAAGATGTCCGCGCGCACCTCGATGGTGTCGCCCACTTCGCGCTTGATGGCGTAGCGCCCGCAATCGAGCTGCGGCGTCACCTCTTCGATGACCACCTTCCGGCTCGCCTCTATCTGTCCCGGCATCGGCTCTGGAGTTCGCATTGGATATGTGGAACGGTCGGGCCGGCGGGCCGCAAGCGCTGGGCCAGGGAAGGGAAGGAAGCCTCACACAGAGACACAGAGTTACAAAGAGAGAACCGCAAAAGGTTTCCTCTGTGTCTTGCAGTTCGCCTCTGTGTTCTCTGTGTGAGCTTTTTCCTTCGGTTTTTATTCGCACAAAGTTCACACTGTGGTGTATATTGGTTGCGGCTCACGGGGTGTGGGCGTGCGGAGGCTTTTACCTGGGGTGGAGAGCTGACAAATGGCGCTCGTGATGAACGCTGACAAGACGAAGGCGCTGAACGTCGCGATCGGACAGATCGAGAAGGCGTACGGCAAGGGCGCGATCATGCGCATGGGCGTGGACGGCCCCATGGTGAAGGTGAGCGCCATCTCCACCAGCGCCATCCACCTCGACGCCGCCATCGGCGTGGGCGGAGTGCCGCGCGGGCGCATCACGGAGATCTTTGGGCCGGAGTCGTCCGGCAAGACCACGCTCTGCCTACACCTGATCGCCAACGTCCAGGCCGAGGGCGGCATCGCGGCCTTCGTGGACGCCGAGCACGCGCTCGACATCGAGTACGCCCGCAAGCTGGGGGTGGACGTGGACAACCTCCTCGTGTCGCAGCCGGACAACGGCGAGCAGGCGCTGGAGATCACCGAGACGCTCATCCGCAGCGGCGCGGTGGACCTGGTGGTGGTGGACTCCGTGGCCGCCCTGGTGCCACGCGCCGAGATCGAGGGGGAGATGGGCGACAGTCACATGGGGCTGCACGCGCGCCTCATGAGCCAGGCGCTGCGCAAGGTCACCGGCGCCATCAACCGCACCCAGGCCACGCTCGTCTTCACCAACCAGATCCGCGAGAAGATCGGCGTGATGTTCGGCTCGCCGGAGACGACCACGGGCGGGCGCGCGCTGAAGTTCTACGCCTCGCTGCGGCTGGACGTGCGGCGCATCGGCACCATCAAGGACCGCGAAGTCGCCGTTGGCAACAAGACGCAGGTCAAGGTGGTGAAGAACAAGGTGGCGCCGCCCTTCAAGCAGGTGGTGTTCGACATCATGTGGGGCACCGGCATCGACCGCTTCGGCACCATCGTGGACCTGGGCGTGGAGCACGACGTGATCTCCAAGTCCGGCTCCTGGTTCAACTACGGCGACCTGCGCCTGGGCCAGGGCCGCGAGAACGTCAAGGCGTTCCTCCAGGAGAACGTCCCCCTCGCCACCGAGATCGAGGACAAGGTCAAGATCAAGGCGGGGTTCGTGGTGGAGGTGGCGTGACGGGCCCTCACGTCATCGGGAGAGGGGGCTGCCACTGCTTCGCAGGCATCCGCGCAGCGCATGTGCCCCCTCCCCCCGACCCCTTCCCCGCCTGCGGGGGCGCAGGGCGGGCGAGAGGGAGAACTGCCCTCTTAGCCGCACAGGAACCGTAGGGGCGCGATTCATCGCGCCCACCCTTCGCCCTGCCTTCGACCGCCGCCCGCCGCCCAAATACCGGTAGGGGCAGACCTGCGTGTCTGCCCGCCCTTCCCCCCGCGCCGACCCCCGCCCCTCCGCACCCAACCCGGTAGGGGCGGCCCCGCGTGGCCGCCCGTGGTCTGCGTATGCTCCGCAGCCTGCATCCAGGAGCGAATGAATTCGCCGCTAGAACCACACGAAGTCCGCCTGCGCGGACTCGGCTTCTGATGCTTAACGCGCGACCAAACTGTCAAACGAGAAAGCCCCTTTCTTCGCTCCGCCCTATAAGGCGGTGCGAGAGAAGGGGCCGACATGCGTTGCGCTCTAGAATTGAACCCGCTCCACCGCCCGCCGCCCACGAGACCGCTTCAGCGGTCTTCCCGTCGTTCCAGCCGGGGGCTTCAGCCCCCGGTGTTCTCGCCCCCGGTGCTTTCGGCCTCGGCCGGCAATTGCGCCCGGATCGCCGCGATCAGGCGCGGTGCCTGGAAGGGCTTGGCGAGGAAGTCGGCGAAGCCGGCGGCGCGGGCACGGTCCGGGTCCAGGTCGCCGGCGGTGCAGGCGATCACCGGGATGCCGGCCGTCAGCGGGTCGCCGCGGAGGGTGGCGAGGGCTTCCCAGCCGTCCATCCGCGGGAGGTGCAGGTCCATCAGCACCAGGTCCGGGTGGTGCTTCAGCGCCATCTCCACCCCCTCCACCCCATCGTCCGCACCCAGCACGCCGAAGCCCACCAGCTGCAGCGACATCAGCACGGCCTGGCGGACGGAGGGGTGGTCCTCCACGTAGAGGATCGTGGGAGAGGCCATGAGCCGAGCCCGGAAAGAGGACGCACCACGGAGCGTAACAGTTGTGCCGCACGCACCTTCCGCGCAAGGATTGTCCGGCTACTGCGTCTGCACGATCTCGTCCGTGATGCGGTACGCGCCGTCCAGCCAGGCGATGATCTCGCGGGCGCCCGGATGCTCTTCGGCGCCGTAACGCTCGCGGAGGGCCGCTTCCTTTTCCTCCAGCCGGTCCAGCCCCACGTTCTGCAGCACCAGCACGTCTTCCCACACGCGCGTGCCGAGCGATGCGCCCAGCACGGCCATGGCGGCGGTGCGAAAGGCGTCGCCGTACGCGTAGGCGTCGCCCAGGCGGTAGCACTCCGGAAGGGTCAGCGCGGGGATCAGCGACAGGGTGGGCTGCAGCGCCGGGTTGATGCCGTGCGCCGCCACGTGACCGCGCAGGCTGGCCGGACGCCCGGTGAAGGCGCGCACGTGCAGGTACTGCGACATGCGCGGGCCGTCGTTGACCGGATAGTTGTCCCACAGGAACGGCTTGCGGCGAAGCTGCCCCGTTACGCGCTCCAGGTGTCCGGGCGTGATCTCGCGCGAGCATACCTCTTCGCCCGTCCAGAACACCTCGATCGAAGGGTCGAGCGCCGCGCCGAGCTGCTCCAGGTATCCATCCGGCCGGCGGCCGAAGGCGCGGTCGAGCACCGGGTCGTCGGAGTAGTAGCTGGGGCAGACGAGGAGGCGGTTCGCCCGGGTCCGTTCCGCGGCCCAGTGGACGATCTCCACCTGGCGCGCCGCGAGGTCGGGGGTGTCGCCGCGCATGTCGTCGAAGAGGATCGCCAGGTCCTGCACCCCAAGCTCGTCGAAGAAGGCGAGCTTGCGGGCGAGGGCGTCGTGCGCGGCGGCGTCGAAGCCGTTGAAGATCTCGTACGGGCTAAGCCCCACTCCGAAGCGCACTCCCGCCCGCCGGCAGGCGTCCGCGAGGGTGGCGAGGCCGCGGGCGCTCTCCTCCGGGTACTCCTCCTGCCAACGGCGGCGCAGAAAGGTGTCCGCCTTGGGCGCGTACATGAAGAAGCGGTACCCGTGCGGCGCCAGGAACTCCACCGTCGCGGCGCGCTCTTCCCACGTCCAGGGCTTTCCGTAAAACCCTTCGATAATGCCGAGCTCCGGTTCCATCCGCCGTGTCTCCGTGGTGGGGGCAGGTTGCACGCTGCTCCCATCCGGCACAGCGAGTGCCGCGGCATCGTGATCGGCTCACGCGGAGACGCGGAGGGAACGACAGAAAGAAGCTCACACAGAGAACACGGAGGGGAACTGCGAGCCACAGAGGACCTCTTTTAGCTTTTCTCTCTGTGGCTCTGTGTGAGGCCGCTGTTGCTGTTCCTCCGCGCCTCCGCGCGCAGTCGTCCACTTTGTCCTTTAACACGGCGGCAACGGAATCTCCGCGGGGCACCCAGCGCGCCAGAATAAAGGAACGGGCACCGGACTGACCCGGTGCCCGCTTCGTTCGACCACGCTTCCGGAGATCGTCTCTATGCGCTTCGCCCGCTCCTTCCTCGCCCTCGCCGCTCTCTGCGCCGCCGCCGCCTGCGCCGATGGAGCGTCCCGCATCACCGCGCCGTCCGACCCGTCGCACGATGAGACCGCCGTCGGAGGCGGGTGGGTCGGCTCCGACAACGTGACCCAGGAAGGCGGCGGCACCGGGAACAACACCCCGCCGGCCGATACCACGGCGTTTGGCGGAGGGTGGGTCGGATCGGACAACTAAGGCCAGCTACGGACAGGCTGGCACAATCGAGAGGCGGGATGCGGGTCCTACGGGTGCGTCGTCCCGCCTCTCGCGCATTGCACTCACGAGAGCATCGTTGGTTGCTGCGACCACCTCGACAAGCATCCTGTTGGCGGGACGCTGCCGATCCTGGAAAACACGGGTGATCTCATCTTCGCCTACGACTCCGAACCGCACCGCATTGAGCATGGCTTCCGCCTGGAGCACAAATTCGTTCTCCTGCCTCTCCCGGGCGATGCGCAGTGCCTCGCCTGCGGCCAGTTCTGCCCGATCCCAGAACCCGAGCGTGCCGGAGCCGAGCGCAAGCTGAACTAGCGCCGCGGCATGTCCATGCTTGCTGGGTTGCTGGCGCATCATTCCCCACGCCTCGGTCCACGCGCTCTCGAATATTGAGTTCCATCCGGCTCCGGCCGCGGCTCGCGCGAGGCTGGCGAACAACACCATTCGCCGGCGTGGTTCCCATAGGTGATCCACGAGCACTAGGAGAACCTCCGCAGCGTCTGCAAACCGTCCTGATCTATCCATCCAGAACCACGCGACATCATGTGCGAGCGCGTACACACGCCCGTGCCCGGGGCCGTACGCCGCAAGTGCGTCGGAGACGTACTTCATTGCAGTCCGCTCTTGATCGGCATCGAAGCTGATTCCCGCGAGGTCGTACAGCGCGTCGCCCTCCAGCGTGCGGAGTCCGTGCGTGCGTGCGATGCGCAGGCAGAAGCGGTGGAAGCGGCGGGCCAGGGGGAGGTTGCCGCGCTGGCGGTACAGGTTGCCCAGCCCCGACGCGCAGAGCGCCGCCACCTCCCACTGCCCGGCGGCGCGCGACTTTCCGTGCGCCCACTTGAGCCACGGCTCGGCCAGGTCGTACAGCGCCAGCTTACGCGCGAGCCGCCCGATGTGGTAGCCGAGGTGCGGCCGGTCCGGGTCGATCTCTTCGGCCAGGGCGAAGAAGGAGAGTGCCGTGCGGCAGGCGCCCATCCCCTCGGCCCAGAGCCCCAGGTGCGCGCACCCCAGCACCAGCCCGTCGCGCGTGTCGTCGTCCGGGCGCATCTCGCGGAGGAGGCGGGTCATCCCGCGCAGCGTGGTGCGCAGCTCCGGGACGGCGTCCAGGAGCTCGCCGCTCTCGCCCATCAGCAGGATCCCCGGGAGCTCGTCGCCGGCGTCGATGCGGCCGCGCACGTTGCGCAGCATCTGCCAGAGCGCGACCCCGGCGTCGCCGTTCCCCGCCGCCTCCAGCTCGTCCAGCACGAAGAGGTAGGGGATGCGGGCGGTGCCGTTCAACGCTTCGGGGGATGGGCGGGGAGGGTGTTCCATGAGATCGGCCGCGCGGTGTAAGGGTTGTCCCAGAATGAGTCCACAAACGCGAAAGGTAAAGGGGACGGAGTGGCCGCGCCAGAACCGCGAAGTCTTCCGAACCCGGACACTCCGGACAGTCGTGGCTGTGCCATTGCCGTGCCGCGGCGATTGGAACCGGGGCGATGACCCCCGGGAGCCCGCCATCTGGGGCGCGGACGGCGTTGGCGCGGAGCGGCGGGGAGTGTGTGGGCGCCTGGCGTCCGACGGTGGCGCGGGACCGGCCCACGGGCGCCCACGCGGGGCCGCCCCTACGAGTTACATGGCGAACGGCAGGGTTTGTGGCGGGGCGGGGGAGGGCAGACACGCAGCTTTGCCCCGACGCGCATCGGTGATCTACGCGTGCGCCCCTCTCCCAGCGGTTTGGGAGAGGGGCAGCGAGGAACGAGCGAGGAGAGGGCCCGCGATGCCGGCCGCCCGCACCAATCCACGCGTACGCCCCTCCCCCAGGTGGTTATTGGGGGAGGGGCCGCGAGGTGACGAGCGGGGGAGGGGGCCCGCTCAGTCTCCCGCCTGCTCCAGCAGCGGCTGCTCCAGCGCGGTGCGGGCCTCCAGCGAGCGCTCGGCTTCCTGGCCGCCGGCGAGGCCCAGGTTGCGCAGCACCTCCAGGATCACCCCCGCGCGCACGTCCGCTTCGTCCGCCTGTTCGCCGAAGCGGTTTGCCGAGAGGTCGCCGCCGCGGGCGCGGAGGCGGTCGGCCATCTTCCGCGAGAGGGCGGCGCGCTCCTTCAGCGCCAGCATTGCCGTCCACAGGGCCGACTCCACCGCGTGGCCCTGGTGCGCCAGCAGCGACTCCACCCCGTAGGCGTGCCCCACCCGGCAGCGGTAGCGCACCACCTCCGCCTCCTGGATCTCGAAGAGCGAGCCGTGGCACTCCGGGCAGCTGTAGCCCGCGGGGGTGCCGGGGCGCTCGTCGTCCTGCATCGCGTCGAAGTCCATCACCGCGATGTCGGCCTCTTTGTCGAGTCGGTTTGGCACGGGTGGCTCCGAGTCGGGAAGGGGGCTGGTGGCGAGCTCCACCAGCGTGGCGGAGATCCGGTCCAGCGGCACCACGTGGTCCGCGCCCACCACGGCCAGGGCACTGCTCGGCATCCCCGGGTGCAGGGCGTCCGCCGGGTCCTGCACCACGGCGGCACCGCCGCGCGCGCGCACCGCGCCCAGCCCGGCCGTGCCGTCGTCCAGGTTGCCGGTAATGACCACGGCGGCCACGCGCGGGCCGTACGCGCGGGCGGCGCTGCGGAAGAGGGTGTCCACGGCCGGCCGGTGCCCGTTCTCGCGCGGGCCGCGCGTGAGCCGGATGCGCCCGTCCTCCAGCAGGAGGTGGTGGTCCGGCGGCGCCACGTAGATGGTGCCGTGCTCGATGCGGTCGCCGTCGGACGGGTGCACGGCGGTGAGCGGACCGGCCCGGGTCAGGATGCGGGGGAGCACGCTGGTGCTGTACGGGGGGAAGTGCACCACCACGAAGACCGCCGCCGGAAGATCGGCGGGGAACCCCGCCACGATCTGCGTCATCCCCTCGACCGCCCCGGCCGAGCCGCCCATCACGATGATGTCCCGTCCAGTCACTGGTTGGCTCCCGAAAGTTTCGATCCGCAGGCGTTCACCCCGCGAGGGGGGCGGCAATTCCCGTGCACGGACGTTTCCAGTTGCTTGACACGGAGGGGCGCGCGGGCGAGTGTTACAATCTATCCAGATTTCCACGAGTCCCTTTTCGCCGGACCCATTTGGATTCCACACCGCCGCCGTGCCTGGTGGTGATCGCGTCGTCGCTTGGGGGCATCCAGGCGCTGCGCCACATCCTCTCCCAGCTCCCGGCCGACCTCCCCGCCTCGGTGGTGGTGGTGCAGCACCTGGAGCCCGGGCGCCGCAGCCGGCTGGCCGAGGTGCTGGGGATGGTCAGCGCGCTTCCCGTGTGCGAGGCGCTCGGCGGCGAGGCGCTGAACGACGGGCGGGTGTTCGTGGCGCCGCCGGACCGGCACGTGGTGGTGGATGGTGGCGGGCGGCTCCAGCTTTCGGATGCGCCCCCGGTCCGCTTCTCGCGCCCCGCGGCCGATCCGCTCTTCGCCTCGGCCGCGGAACGGTTCGGAGCCGGGGTGGTGGGCGTGGTCCTCACCGGGTGCGACTCCGACGGGAGCCTGGGAGTCCGCGCCATCAAGGAGGGCGGGGGCACCGTGCTGGTGCAGGACCCCGCCACGGCGACCGTCGAGAGCATGCCCCGCAACGCCATCGCCACCGGAACCGCGGACGACGTGCTCCCCCTGGAGCAGATCGCCGGCCGCATCGTACAGGCCGTAACGCAGAGCGCATGAGCCAGCCCGCAGATCCCCACTTCGAACAGCTCCTGGAGTTCCTCCGCGACAACCGGGGCTTCGACTTCACCGGCTACAAGCGAGCCACCCTGGTGCGCCGCGTGGAGAAGCGGATGGCCGAGGTGGAGGTGGACGGCTTCGCCGCCTACCAGGCCTTCCTGGAAGCCCATCCGGGGGAGTTCACCGCGCTCTTCAACACCATCCTCATCAACGTCACCGGTTTCTGGCGCGACCCCGAAGCGTGGTCCGTGCTGATGAACGAGCACCTGGCGCCCATCCTCGGCGACTCGGATGCGCCGGTGCGGGTGTGGAGCGCCGGGTGCGCGTCTGGCGAGGAGACGTACACGCTGGCGATGATGTTCTCCGAGGTGCTGGGGGCGGAGGGCTTCCGCGAGCGGGTGAAGATCTACGCCACCGACGTGGACGAGGAGGCGCTGGCGCATGCCCGCTCCGCCGCGTACAACGCGCGGGCCATGGAGTCGCTGCCGCCGGAGCTGCGCGAGAAGTACTTCGAGCCCGCCCCGGGTGGGACGTACGCCTTCCGCGCCGACCTGCGCCGCCAGGTGATCTTCGGCCGGCACGACCTGGTGCGCGACGCGCCCATCAGCCACCTGGATCTGCTGGTCTCGCGCAACGCGCTGATGTACTTCAACGCGGAGACGCAGGGGCGCATCCTGACGCGCTTCCACTTTGGGCTCAAGGACGGCGGCACCCTCTTTTTGGGAAAGGCGGAGATGATGAGGTCGCACGGGGACCTCTTCGCCCCGGTGGACCTCAAGGCGCGCATCTTCCGCAAGACGGCGCGCGCGGCCCGGCGCGACCGGCTGCTGACGCTGGGGCAGCCCGCGCGCGCCGAGGGGCACGAGCGGCTGGTGCACCAGCTCCGCATCCGCGAAGCCGCGCTGGACGTGCAGCCCAACGCGCAGCTCGTGGTGGACCGCAAGGGCACCCTGGTCCTGGCCAGCGCGCAGGCCCGCGCCATCTTCGGGCTGGTGCCGGCGGACCTGGGGCGCTCGCTGCACGACCTCACCATCTCGTACCGGCCGGTGGACCTGCGCACCCGCATCGAGCAGGTGTACGGCGATCCGCGCGTCCTGCACCTCCCCGGCGTGGAGCACCTGCTCCCCGACGGAGCCATACGCACCTTCGAGTTGATCCTGGCGCCGCTGGTGGACCGCGACGACGCCATCGTGGGGGTGAGCGTCTCCTTCGTGGACGTGTCGCAGGAGCAGCAGGTGCGGGCTCAGCTCATGGAGGCCAACCAGGAGCTGGAGACGGCGTTCGAGGAGCTGCAGAGCACCAACGAGGAGCTGGAAACGACCAACGAGGAGCTGCAGAGCACCATCGAGGAGCTGGAGACGACCAACGAGGAGCTCCAGAGCAGCAACGAGGAGCTGGAGACGATGAACGAGGAGCTCCAATCCACCAACGAGGAGCTGGAGACGATCAACAACGAGATCCAGCGCCGCACGGGGGAGCTGAACGACGTCAACAGCTACATGACGGCGATCCTCACCTCGCTGAGCTCCGCCGTGGTGGTGCTGGACCGCGACTCGGACATCCGCATCTGGAGCCGCAAGGCCGAGGAGCTGTGGGGGCTGCGCGGGGAGGAGGTGGAGGGGGTGGCGTTCCAGAACCTGGACATCGGCTTCCCGGTGGAGCGCCTCAAGGCCCCGGTCCGCGCCTGCATCGAGGGCCGCTCCGAGCACGAGGAGCTGACGCTGGACGCCGTCAACCGCCGCGGCCGCACCATCCGGTGCCACGTCACCTGCACCCCCTTCGCCGGCGCCGACCGCGAGATCCGCGGCGCCGTCCTGGTGATGCACGAATTCGAAGACCCCGCCGATCAGGCCGGAGGATGAATCCCCCGGCTGGAACCACGGGAAGGCGGCTGAAGCCGGCTCGAGAACCGCGGCCTCCTGTCCGCGCCGCCCCCCGCCGCGCGAGCGAATCCCACCCCTGAGTCCGCGCAGGCGGACTTTGTGCGGTTGTTGCCGCGAGTTCACTCGCCCCTGGCAATGGCTGACCATGGCAAAACCTGGCGCAAGCTTTGCCTAAGTGGACACACAGCACAGATAGGCGGCACGCTCTTCCCGGCGCGCGATAATGAGCTTCGATTCCGTCCTCCACCACCAGATGCACAGCGCGCACGACCGCATCGAGGCCCTGCGCGCGCGCCTCGTCACGTCCGCGGGGCCGGGGGACGTGGCGCAGGCCGCGCTGGAAGAGCTGATGACGGCGATGGAGGAGCTGCGCGTGGCGGAAGAGGAGCTTCGCCAGCAGAACGAGAGCCTCGCCGCCGCGCAGCTCCTCCTGGAGGACGAGAATCGCCGCTACGTCGAGCTCTTCGAGTACGCGCCCGTCCCCTACGTGGTGACCGACGAGGTGGGCGTCATCCGCGAAGCGAACCTCGCCGCCTGCGAGCTCCTTGGCGTCAACGGGCGTGAGCTGCGCGGCAAGCCGCTGGTGCTCTTCATCGACCGAGAAGAGGTGCGCGACTTCCGCACGCGAATGTCGCTCGCCGCCTCCATGCGCGCGCGCATCGACGAGTGGGAAGTCACCCTTGCGCCGCGCGGCGGTGAGCCGATCCCCGCGGAGTGCTCGGTGCAGGGAGTCCCCGCGCGCGCCGGCGAGCCCGCGGGGATGCGCTGGATGATCCGCGACATCAGCGCCCGCCGCGCCGAAGAAGCTCGCGCGGCGCTCCTGGGCGAAACGGAGCGCGGGCGCGCCTTCCTGGAAGCGGTGGTGCGGCAGATGCCCGAGGGGGTGCTGATCGGCGAAGCGCCGGACGGCCGCATCGTCCTGCACAACCCCGAGGTGGAGCGCCTCTTCCGCCACCCCATCCTCCCTGAGGGCGGCGCGGGCTACGTGCACCCGGACGGGCGCCCCCTCGCCGCGGGCGAGTACCCCCTGGCCCGCGTCGTCCGCGACGGCGAGAGCATCGCCGGCGAGGAGCTGCACTACCGCCGCGGCGACGGCACGCGCGCGGTGATGCGGGTGAACGGCGCCCCCGTCGCGGACGCGGAGGGGAAGACGGTAGCCGGCGTGGTCACCTTCACCGACGTGACGGAGGAGCGCCGCCGCCGGCAGGCCGACCGCCTGCTGGCGCGCACCAGCGAGCTCCTGGCCTCGTCGCTGGAGTCCGCCGCGACGCTGCAGCGCATCGCGGACATGGTGGCGGGGAGCCTGGCCGACTACTGCATCGTGCACGTGGAGGAGGGCGGGGAGCTGCGCGCCCCCGGCGTCGCCCACGCGGACCCGCGCCGGCGCGAAATCGTGCGCGGGCTCCTGCGCCGCTTCCCGGTGGACCCCGCGGGCGAGCACCCCGCCGTCGTCTGCCTGCGCACGGGCGAGGCGCGCCTCATCCCCGCGGTGGACGACGGCATGGTCAGCGCGATCTCCAGCGGCCCCGAGCACACGGAGATGCTGCGCGACCTGGGGCTCGCCTCCGGGATGGTGGTGCCGATGCAGGCACGCGGGCGCACGCTGGGCGCCATCTCCTTCGGCCGCACGGCGAACTCACCGCCCTACGAGGAGGCGGACCTGGAGGTGGCGCAGGAGCTGGCCCGCCGCGCCGCCCTGGCAGTGGACAACGCGCGGCTCTACGAGGAAGCGCAGCGGGCCTCCCGCGCCCGCGAGGAGGTGCTGGCGGTGGTGTCGCACGACCTGCGCAATCCGCTCAACGCCATCGTCCTGGGCACGGCGCTGCTGGACGACTTCTCGGCCGGCGAGGCGTGGAGCGACCGCGACCGCCAGCAGCTGCGCGCCATCCGCAACGCGTCGCAGCAGATGGCGGGGCTCATCCAGGACCTGGTGGAGGTGGTGGCGCTGGAATCGGGGGGCGCGGCCCTCTGCCCCGCGTCCGTGACGCCGGCAGACCTGGTGGACGGGGCGGTGGAGATGTTCCGCGAGATGGCGGTGCAGCGCGGGCTGACGCTGGGCACCTCGGTGGTGCCCGGCCTCCCCACGCTGTGGGCGGACCACTCGCGCGTCCTGCGCGTGCTCTCCAACCTGCTGGGGAACGCCCTGAAGTTCACCCCCGCGGGCGGCCTCATCACCGTCGCCGCCGCCCCCGCCGAGGGCGCCGTCCGCTTCACGGTGGCCGACACCGGCACCGGCATCGCCCCCGAGCACCTCCCGCATCTCTTCGACCGCTACTGGCAGGTCCGCCGCGGCGAGAAGGAGGGTCTCGGCCTGGGCCTCGCCATCGCCAAGGGGATCGTGGAGGCCCACGGCGGCCGCATCTGGGCGGAGAGCGTCCCGGGCGAGGGCGCAACCTTTCACTTCACGCTCCCGGCGTGAGGGGAGGCGAAGGGCCCCCACCCCCGCTCGACACCTCGCGGCCCCTCCCCCAATAACTACCTGGGGGAGGGGCGTTCGCATGGATATCTGTCGGGCCCGCAATCCTGTAGGGGCGCGATTTACCGCGCCCGTGTCACGGGCTGCACCGCCGCCCGCCCTGCCCGATTCCGGTAGGGGCGGACCTGCGTGTCCGCCCTCCCTTGCCCCCCCGGACCCCCGCCCTCCGCACCGATCCCGTAGGGGCCGCCCCACGTGGCTGCCCGTGTCCTGCGCCCGCGGCCGCCCGCGTGCTCGGCCCCGCCAACCGCCATGTGCGTGCACACGGCAATCCGCCCCTTCCTTCGCTCCGCGCCGAGGGCGGTGCGAGGTCGGGGGGGCGCGAGGCCCTACACTGGGGAACACTGAACCGCACCACCCCCCGCCGCCCCCGAGACCGCTTCAGCGGTCTTCCCGTCGTTCCAGCCGGGGCTTCAGCCCCCGGTGCCCGCGGGTGCCCGCCCCGCGCGCCCCCCCGGTGCCCGCGGGTGCCCGCCTTCCGGGCTCCCCCGGTGCCCGCGCCCGTGCCCCCGCGCCCCGCGCTCCATCCCCCGGTGCCCGCGCCGATGCCTATCCCGCCCGGCTCTCCCGCCCCCGCCCCACCGGCGCCTCCATTCCATACCGCTGGATCAGCTCCACCGCGAGCGACAGGTAGCTGCGCGCCCCCGCCGACTGCGCGTCGTACGCGAGCACCGGCCGCTCGAAACTGGGCGCCTCCGCCAGGCGCACGTTGCGCGGGATGACGGTGGCGAACGTGCGCTCGCCCAGGTGCCCGCGCACCTCGGCGGCCACACTCTGCGCCAGCGAAAGCCGCCCGTCGTACATCGTGATCAACGCGCCCTCCACGCGTAGCGCGGGGTTCAGGGCCCGCACGAGCTCGATGTTCTCCAGCAGCTGCGACAACCCCTCCAGCGCAAAGAACTCCGCCTGCACCGGCACCAGCACGCTGTCCGCAGCCACCAGGGCGCCCAGGGTGAAGAGGCCCAGCGCGGGAGGGCAGTCCAGCAGCACGAAGTCGTACAGGTCGCGCACGGGGGCGAGCGCCTCGCGCAGGCGGCGCTCGCGGCCGGGGAGGTCCGCCATCTCCACCTCGGCGCCCATCAGGTGGTCGCTCGTGGGGACCACGTCCAGGAAGGCGATGTCCGGCGAGCGCACCACGGCGCTGGCCAGCGGGGCGCCGTCAAAGAGCACGCCGTAGAGCGACGAGCGGGCGGAGCCGCGCAGCGCGGCTGGAAGGAGGCCGCTGGAGGCGTTCCCCTGCGGGTCCAGGTCCACCACAAGCGTGCGCTTCTCGGCCGCGGCCAGGCTGGCGCCGAGGTTCACGGCGGTGGTCGTCTTTCCGACGCCGCCCTTCTGGTTGGCAATGGCGATGACGGGCATCGGCTCAGCGCCTCACCGGCACGAGCGGATCGCGATCGAGCATGGTCGGGTGCTCCGGAGACGGTCGGACAGGGGGGGACCGCGTGGAATTTCGCGTGGGAGGTGGCCCCTAATCTGCTTGCAGCCCCGCTGCTCCGCAAGGGTGTTTCAGAGCGCTCCAGCCCCTGTCCGGCCACCGCGCGTGGCGTGAAGGAGGGGGTGGGCACGCAACCGGTTGCGGCGCAGTCACTTGCGTGTAACGTATTGGTTTGCATAGGGTTACAAAGGGGTTGACCGGCACGGGGGCACCCACTTACTTTGGCGCTCCGGCTTCGGCACCCCCGTCGTGGCCGCCCCCGCAAGACCATCCCCCGAACCTTCGAGACCCTGAATGACGGAAGCCCGCCCAGTTGTCCTGACGCTCCCCTCCGACGTGGCGAACCGGGTGGAAGCGATCCAGCAACGGGACCCGGAGCTCGTGGCGAAGATGCTGCGATACTGCGCGATGCGGGAGACCATCTTCCAGGTGCTGGCTCGGGACGTCCCGCAAACAAAAGTCTTGACCTAGTGGCCCGCGGGCCGCACAGTTGACGCACGCGCGTCCCGGTCCGCCTACAACCCCGTCCTGCATGGCGCAGGAACCTGCTCTCCGGATCAAATATCTCGACTGGTGCTCGGCGAAAATCGCCGAGCACATTTTCGCGTTGGATCCGGACGGCTTCTGGCTCCTGGCGCAGCGTGCGGGCGAAGCCTCCCGCGTTCCCGCCGCCGTGGCGGCCCCGGCGTGGGGCGGCGACGAGATCGTGGAGACGCTGGTGGGCACCGGCGAGTCCGCCGACCGCCTCCGCGAGCTGATCCTGGCCGTGCACCGCGAGCTGAACCTTCCCGGCCCCGACGAGTGGAGCGCGCTGTACGCCGCCAACCCCGCCACGTACGACCGCGAGATCCTCGGCTTCCGCCCGCCGCGCGCCTGAAGAACAGCCTCACACAGAGACACAGAGGGCACGGAAAGAACCGCAAAGGAGGTTCTTTCCGTGCCTTTCCGTTTTCCTCCGTGCCCTCTGTGTGACGCCCTGCGATGTCAGGACGCGCGCCGCCGCATGCGGTGCATCACCCACGCCTTGAGCTGCGCCTCGTCCGGGCGGGGATGGCCGCGCTCGGTGAGCCACTCGGCCATCCAGGCGGCGAACATGGGCGGCAGGTGGCGGCGGGGGACGTACTGCGCGCCGTCGGCCACGCTGAAGCCCTGCGTCGGCTCCGGCTCCGCGACGTCGCCGGGGCGCAGCAGGCGCAGCGCGCGCGAGCGGCCGGGGGTGCGCAGGATGTAGCCCTTCTCCTGCAGCGTGTTCAGGTGCTCGGCCACGGTGGAGATGGCGCGGTAGCTGAAACGCTCCGCCACCTCCTCGTGGCTGGGAGCGTACCCTTTCTCTTCCAGGTATTCCCGCAGGTAGCCCAGTATCTCCACCTGCCGGCGGGTGAGCGGTTCCATGTCCATGCCCCGCTGTGGGTTGCCGCGCGCGTTCATGTGCGCCGGCCCTCTCGTTTCCGTCCGTTCAGCCCGTGCGCTCCACGATCATCAGGCTCCCCGCCGGCCACACCGCCAGCGTGGGGTGCTCGTCGTCCGCCCGGCCGCGCACCAGGCGGTGGAAGCGGCCCTCGTCCGCCGGGTGGAAGTGGAAGGTGAGCGCGTGGTCCTCGAAGACGCGAAACCAGCGCACCCAATCCGCCTCAGCCACCGGCGTGTACGGATCGAAGTCGATGCGGAGCGGTCCCTCGGCGCCGTTCGCGAAGGCCGGGGCGCCGCCACGCTCCTCCATCCAGAGCCGGATCTCGACCGGATCGCGAGTCCTCCTCGGACCTCTCATCCCGCACCTCCAATTACGTCGGCTGTTCACCTTCCGCCCGGCCGCACGTTCGGCATCGGGCGCACTGTGCTCACCCCGTGCGGCGCAGCGATGCCAGGTTCTTGAGCCGCTCGATCCGCCTGCGCAGCGCATCGGGGCGGCGCGCCAGCCAGGGGAAGGCATCCTCCAGGGCGAAGGCGAGCACGCCCGGCACGTCCTCGAAACCGAGCTCCAGCGCCTGCTGCACCGTGCACACGTACTCCACCACCACGTCGTCACCGTCACGCAGCTGGTGGTGGCGGATCCCCAGCCAGCGCAGCTCGGAGAGGATGTTGGCCAGCACCTCCGCGTTCAGCGGGTTCGCCTCCACGCGCGTGCGGGCGGGGAAGGGGGTGTCCAGCCGAACCAGCTCCGCGGCGCGGGGGCCGTCCAGCGGCACCGCACTGCGTCCCGCCCCGAAGCGCCGCTCCATCAGCCGCACCACCTCGGCGAGGATGCGCTGCGGGTCCGCCGGCTTCACCAGGCAGCCGTCGTAGTGGGCGGTGCCCGAGTGCGCGGCCTCGGAGTCGGCGGTCAGGCGCAGGGCGAGGGTGCCGGTGCACCCCGGCTCGCGGCGAAGCTCCTCCAGGAGGCGCGGGGCCGCGGGGTCGGGAAGGTCCACGATCACCAGGTCCGGGAACCACTCCACCGAGAGCCGCACCGCTTCCTCCTCCGTGCGCGCCTCCACCGCCTCGTAGCGGTTGCGCTGGAGGAGGAGACGGAGTCCCGTGCGGATCACCTCGTTCTCCGAGACGACCAGCACGCACCCCGGCGCGGTCGCGTCCATCCACGCCTCCCTCACCCCTGCTTCGAAGTCGATCATCGTCCGCTCCTCGCGGTATCAGGCGGCCGGCGCGGCGCGCAGGAAGCGCCGCAGCGGGATGGGCCGCTTCATCGCCGGGCCCCACAGGTCTCCGCGCTCCGCCAGCCGCGCGGGGAGGGTGCGCAGGGTGAAGGCGTGCAGGTCCAGATCGTCGGTCAGCTCGTCCCAGCTCAGAGGGGTGGAGACGGTGCCGCCCGGCTTGGCGCGGACGGCGTACACCCCCGCCACCGTCTTCCCCAGGATGTTCTGGAGGTAGTCCACGTACACGGTGCCGCGGGGGCGCCGCTTCACCATCCGCTCGACGGTCGCGATCCTGGGCGCGCGCCCGGCCACGCGCGTGGCGATGAACTGCGCCAGAAGCGTGGAGGTCTCCAGCGGCGTGCGCGGCGGGAGCGGGAGGTAGATGTGCAGCCCGCTGGAGCCCGACGTCTTGAGCGCCCCGTGCAGCCCCGCGCGATCCAGCTCCTGCTTGACCAGCCGCGCCACCTCGACGACGGTCTGGAAGTCGGTCCCCTCGCCCGGGTCCAGGTCCAGGATCGAGTAGTCGGCGTAGTCCAGACCGTCAACCCGCGAGTGCCAGGGGTCGTACGAGATGGCGCCGAGCTGCACCGTGTAGAGGAGCGTGGCCAGGTCGCCGCCGATCAGGCGCCGCTTCAGGTCGCCGTCCGGTTCGCGGATCGTCTCCACGCGCACCCCCTCCGGCGTGTCCGCGTCGGGGGTCTGCTGGTAGAAGGCCTGCCCCTCGATGCCGTTGGGGAAGCGGCGCAGCACCAGCGGCCGGTCCTTCATGGCGGGGAGGATGTAGCGCGCCGTCTCCGCGTAGTAGCGCAGCAGGTCGCCCTTGGTGA
Organism: Longimicrobium sp.; assembly: GCA_036389135.1. NCBI lineage: Bacteria > Pseudomonadati > Gemmatimonadota > Longimicrobiia > Longimicrobiales > Longimicrobiaceae > Longimicrobium > Longimicrobium sp. The sequence continues at coordinate 60,417 of DASVQP010000035.1, read as the reverse complement.
TGCCGTCCGCGGGGAAGTAGACCTTGCCCAGGTTGCTGACGGAGAGCTGCTTCCCTTTCCCCAGCGCCACCACGCCGTCGCCGCCCTCGCGCTCGATGGCGTCGAGCCGTTCCGCCACGGAGCCCGCCGGGTGCCGCGGAGCCGGGGCGCTACGCTCCGGCGCCTGGTCCGCGGCGGAGACGCGGGCGTCCGGCTCGCGCACCACGGAGCGCGGATCCTTGTCGTCGCGGAAACCGAGGAAGACGGGCTGGCGCAGCTTTCCCGCGGAGGTCCACTCGTTGAAGCGGATCTCCACCACCAGCTTCGGCGTCACCCAGTGCGCCTTCTCATTGGTGGCGGGCTTCTCCACAAAGGGCGACGTCTTGCGCTCCAGCGGCTTCATCCGCCGCGCGGCGTCGGCCAAACCCTTTTGATCGAACCCCGTGCCGGTGTGCCCCGCGTAGACGAAGCGCCCCTCCGAGTCGTAGTAGCCCAGGAGGAGCGCCCCCACGTGCTGCCGCGAGTTGCGGGGCTCCGTCCATCCGCCGACGACCAGCTCCTGGCGGTTCTCCAGCTTCAGCTTGACCCAGTCGCGCGACCGCTTCCCGGCCGCGTAGCCGCTGGAGGTCCGCTTGGCGACCAGACCCTCCCACCCGCCGGCGCGGGCGCGCGACATCATCTCGTCCACGTCCGCCGAGCTCTCGCCCAGCCGCAGCACGTCGGTGGCGCGGCCCTCGAGCAGCTCCTCCAGCGCCACGCGCCGCTCGCTCCACGGCTCGCGCAGCAGGGGGCGCGTGCCGTCCAGCAGCAGGTCGAAGGCGACCAGCGCCGCCGGCTCCCGGGCGGAGCTGTTGGCGATGTCGCGGTCGTTGGTCAGGTGCATGCGCCCCTGCAGCGACTCGAAGCGCACCACCTCGCCGTTGCGCACGCCGATCAGCTCGCCGTCCAGCACCACGTCGCGCCCCAGCTCCTGGCGGAAGGCGAGGAGCGCCTCCACGACTTCGGGAAACTGGCGCGCCTTGTCGTTGCCGTTGCGCGTGACCAGCGCCGCCGTCCCGTTCCCCACGAAGGCGAGCACGCGGATTCCGTCGTACTTCGGCTCGAAGGTCCACCCCTCGCCGCCCGGCACCGTGCCCCCGGCGGAGGAGGCGAGCATGGGGAGCACGACGGGCCGCGGCGCGGCGGCGGAGCCTGGTTGTGGAGGAGGTGTCGCACTGGTGGCACGATTGGAGCGCCACACACGGCGGCCTCCACGGCCGGAGGCGATCTCCTCCATGGTCCGGCCCGTCTCCACCGAAGTGTCGTACTCCGCGGCGGGGTCCAGCCCGTCGCCGGAGTGGTCGTCGCGGTGCTTGATGAGGAGCCACTGCGGCTTCGACCCGTTCTCGCCGCGGCGCGTGCGCACCAGGGCGTAGGAGCCGCGCAGCCGCTCGCCGTGGAAGGTGATGTCGAGCTTCCCCTTTTTGTGCTGTGCGGCGAGGAACTCCTCGGGGTCTTCGTTGGGGAGCACGTCGTCCGCGGTGTAGGTGCCGCGGTCCCACAGCATCACGGTGCCGCCGCCATACTCGCCGGCCGGGATCGTCCCCTCGAAGCTGTTGTACTCCATGGGGTGGTCCTCCACCTCCACGGCCAGGCGGCGGTCCGCCGGGTCGCCGGAGGGGCCCTTGGGCACGGCCCAGCTCTTCATCACCCCGCCCAGCTCCAGCCGCAGGTCGAAGTGCAGGTGGCTGGCCGCGTGCTTCTGGACCACGAAGCCCAGCCCGGCCGCCTTCTTCTTCCGCGCACGCGCGCCGCGCGGCTCCGGAGTCTTGCCGAAGTCGCGCTTGGCCTGGTACTCGGCCAGGTCGCCCGCGGGCGCGGAGGTGCGGCGGGGCTTCGCCATGGGCTACGCCGACTTCCGCTTCTTGGGAGCCGCCGCCGCCTTCTTCTTGGCCGCCGCGGGCTTGGACGACTCCTTGATGCTCTCCTGCAGGCGCGCCATCAGGTCGATGACGCCCGAGGTGTCGGGCTCGTCCGCCTCGGCCAGCGAGGGCTTCTGGCCCTTGAGCTTGGCCTGGATCACCTCCATCAGGCTCTCGCTGTAGACGTCGCGGAACTTGCCGGGATCGAAGGGCTCGCTCAGGTTCTCCACGAGCTGCTCCGCCATCTTCAGCTCCTGCGGGCGCAGGTCCTTGACCTCGGGGATGCGCAGCTCGCGCACGTCCACCAGCTCGCGCTCGTAGCGCATCAGCTCCAGCACCAGCGCGTCGCCCACCGCCTTGAGGCCGGCCAGGTGCGTCTTCTTGCGCAGCACGAAGCTGCCTACGCCGATCGACCCCGTGCGCTCCATCGTCTGGCGCAGGAGGACGTACGCCTTCTCGCCGCCCGGCATGGGAGCCAGGTAGTAGGGCTTGTCGAAGTAGCGTGGATCGACGTCGTCCTCCTTCACGAACGCCGCGATCTCGAACGAGCGCGAGGTGGCGCGCTCGGCCTGCTCCAGCTCCTCGTCGGAGATGACGATGTACTTTCCCTTCTCGTACTCGTATCCTTTGACGATCTCGTCGGCCGGCACCTCCTTCCCCTCGCGCTCGCAGACCTTCTTGTAGCGGATCCGCGACTTGTCCTTGGCGTGGAGCTGGTTGAAGCTGATCCCGCTGTGCTCGCGCACCGCGCTGTGCAGCGTCACCGGTATGGTCACCAGACCGAAGCTGATGGCGCCCTTCCAGATCGTGGTCGGCATCTCGTGCCATGCGTGCAATGTTTTACGGCGGGCGGGTTGGACCGCCGGGGGAGGGCCCCAAAGGCACGTCGCGTGCCGTAGCAGATGATGTAAACACCTCACTGACAACGAGTTAGGTGTAAGCAGACAGCTTACAGGGGCGTTGCAAGGCTGTGCGGGAGCGGGATTTCGGGGCGCCTGTGGGGGCCACTCCGCGCCGCGGTCCGGGTCTTGCCCCTGGCGTAAAGCCCTGTCTGGACCCACAACCCGACGCACACCTCCCATGACTAGCATCGCCACTTCGGCCGTGGAGCCCCGCCGCCCCGGCCAGCTTCTGAAAGAAGAGTTCATCGACCGCGACCCGGCGCTCACGCAGGGGCGCGTCGCGCTGGGGATGGGCGTCTCTCGCCCGCACCTGAACGACCTGCTGAACAAGCGGGAGAAGCGGGTGACGGCGGAGATGGCGCTGCGGCTGGCGCGCTTCTTTGGCACGCGCGCGGAGAGCTGGCTCTACGCGCAGGCGGATTGGGACCTGCACACCGCCCGCTCCGACCGCCGCCTCACGGCGCAGGTGGAGCGCATCATCCCGTGGTATCGCGAGAACGGCCCCATCTTCCGCCACCCCGCCGAGTCCGCCGCCGCCGCCACCGACCTGGTGTCGCCGATGAAGCGCGAGGAGATCGCGCAGCGCGTACGCGACCGCGTGGGTGCCCGCCGCGCGTCGGAGCGGCGCAAGATCGACCCGTCGACGATCCGCTTTCCGCGCAGCGCGTGACAACTGCTGGTCTCACGCCGGAGCCGCGGAGCCGCAGCGAAGACAAAAGACGAAAGCCTCACACAGAGAACACAGAAGGAACAGAAAGCCACAGAGGAAAACAGCCGCACTCCTCTTCTTCTGTCCTTCCTCTGTGTCTCTGTGTGAGCCAGCAGTTGAAGGTTTGTCAGGCTTGTGCACCACGTCTAAGTAGCACATTGTGACTCACGCTCATGCCTTTCGCGCCACGTGTAGTACGCAATCGCGTGCTACTCTCCCGCACCATCCCCGCTCCAGCACCCCCTCCGCACCGGGCGCCATGATCCGGACCGTGCAGCTTCCCTCGCACTTCTACCTCGCCCGTGCGTCCGTGCCGGGCGGCGAGCCGCGCGACCTTCCGCCGTGGGACGACGCCCGCGACTACGTGACTGACGGCGCCCGCTACGGAGTGCGCTTCGAGAACGGCGACGTGCTCTGGTTTCCAGGCTCCGACCGCTTCCGCGTGGAAGAGCTGCGCGCCGATTTCGCGGGAACCGACCTTGATGCCATCGTGAACGGATTGCGCGCCTACATCGCCGACGACGAACGCCTGCGCGCCCTGTGGGAGGGCGACCTCACCGCACTCGACCGCCTGCGCGCGGAGGAAGCCCGATGAAGTTCGAGTACATCGACCAGGAGCCCGGCGCCCGCATGCTGGTGGTGGGCGTGGGCGGCGGCGGCGGGAACGCCGTCAACCGCATGATCCAGGAGCAGCTGGAAGGGGTGGAGTTCATCACGGTGAACACCGACGCCCAGGCGCTGGCCAGGTGCCGATCCGACGTGCGCATCCAGATCGGGCGGAAGCTGACGCGCGGGCTGGGCGCCGGCGCGCGCCCCGAGGTGGGCCGTGGCGCGCTGGAGGAGAACGCCGACGACGTGCGCAAGGCGCTCGAGGGCGCGGACCTGGTGTTCGTGACCGCGGGGATGGGTGGCGGCACCGGCACCGGCGCCGGCCCCGGCATCGCCGAGATCGCGCGCGAGATGGGGGCGCTCACGGTGGCCGTCGTCACCAAGCCCTTCCTGTTCGAGGGGAAGCGGCGGATGAAGCACGCCGAGGAGGGGCTCGAAGCCCTGGCGCGCGCCGCAGACACGCTGGTCGTGGTCCCCAACGAGCGGCTCCTCTCCATCGTGGGGAAGGGGACTTCGTTCGCGGACGCGCTCAAGAAGGCGGACGAGGTGCTGCTGCACGCCACGCAGGGGATCTCGGACCTGATCCGCGTGACGGGCGAGGTGAACGTGGACTTCGCCGACGTGCGCACGGTGATGAGCAACCGCGGCACGGCGCTGATGGGCACCGGCTTCGGGCGCGGCGAGAACCGCGCGGTCGACGCGGCGCAGGAGGCGATCTCGTCGCCGCTGCTGGACAACATCTCCGTACGGGGCGCGGCCGGCGTGCTCATCAACATCACCGGCGGGCCGGACCTGTCGCTGGACGACGTGAGCACCGTCTCCTCCACCATCCAGGAGGCCGCCGGCGACCAGGCGGAGATCATCTTCGGCACCGTGCACGACCCGCGCATGGGCGACGAGGTGCGCGTGACCGTGATCGCGACGGGCTTCGAGAAGCTGGCCAAGGAGCCGCCCGTCGTTACCCACCAGGGGCTGGGGGGGCTGGGGCCGCTCGGCCGCAAGCACACCGCGCCGCCGGCCGACGCCGCGCCGGACATGACCAAGCCGACCTTCCTGCGGCGCAACTTCGGGGCGTGAACGGCGGTTTCACACAGAGACGCAGAGGGGCACGGAAAGAACGGCAGGAGTGTTTTCTCTGCTGCTTCTGGTTTTCCTCCGTGTTCTCTGTGTGAGCTAAGCAGTAACACGGCGTGGCGAAATGCGAGCGCGTGATTCGAGTGGCCGATATCTTGCCGACGAATCCGTCCACATGAGCCAAGAAACCGAGAGCGAAGGGAGTGGTGGGCCGCGGTGGCCGCACGCCAGCGAGGAAGCGGAGCGCGCGGCGGCGTTCGAGCGCGGGCGGCAGCGGCGGCTGGGCGGCGCGGAAGGGGCGAGGCGCGAGGCGATCCGCGAGAAGGTGCGCGCGGGGAACCCCGCCCTCGCCGCGCTCGCCGAGAACGTGCGCGACTACGCGATCTTCCTCCTGAACCCAGACGGCGTCATCGTCTACTGGGGCGAGGGCGCCCACCTGATGAAGTGGTGGACCCGCGAGGAGGCGGAGGGCGCGCACCTCCGTTTCCTTTACCCCGAGGGCGGCGCGGAAGACGGCACGGCCGAGGAGCACATCCGCGAGTCCGCCGAGAGCGGCGAGTACGTGGGCGAGGGGCAGCGGGTGCGGCGCGACGGCTCCACCTTCTGGGCCAACGTCACGCTGACCGCGCTCCGGGATCCCGGCGGGGAGCTGTTCGGCTACTGCAAGGTTACGCGCGACATGACCGCGCGCCGCGCGCTGGAGACCTCCCTCGCCGCCGCCAACTCCGCGCAGAGTGCCCGTGACGCGGCGCTGAAGCTTGCCGACGAGGCGGAAGCCGCGCGCGTGCGTGCCGAGGAGGCGGCGGAGTTCGAGCGCGAGCACTCCCGGGGCTCGCGCGAGTACATCACGCGCGTGCTGGAGCCGGAGCTCGCCGACGAGCGCGCCCGCCGCGCCCGGGCGGAGGGCGGGGAGTAGGGGCAGGCCCCCTCCCCGCTCGTTCCTCGCTGCCCCTCCCCCAATAACTACCTGGGGGAGGGGCGGTTGGCGTGTATCCGTGCGAGGGTATGTGGCGAGTGAACTCGCGGCAACAACAGCACAAAGTCCGCCTTCGCGGACTCGGGGGTGAGATCCGTCCGATCATCCAGGTCCCAGCGCCGCCTCACCCGTGCCCGCCCGACGCCGCTCGCGGAGCGCCCCGCGACTGGTAGGGGCAGATCTGCGTGTCTGCCCACCCCCGCCCTCGCAACGACTCTTGCCCCTCCGCACCGATCCGGTAGGGGCTGCCCCACGTGGCTGCCCGTGCGTCGCCAGGTGCCGCCGCCCGCTTCCAGGACCGAACACCGGGTTTATCGAGCCGGCTTCAGCCACCCGCCGAAACACCCCCTCCCCCAGGCAGTTTTGAGAGAGGGGGATGCGCCGCGGAGCGGCGCTGGGGGTGGGGGCCCTACCCCTCCAGCACCACCGCCCCCGCTCCGCGCATCTCCAGCCGCCCCTCGCGGGAGAGCGTTGCCAGCTCGCCCTCCGCCTCACCGCCGAAGCGCGCTTCCTCGGTCGAGAGCAGCAGCCGCCAGCCCGCTTCCGGGCGCGTCTCGTAGAGCGCGGCGAGGTCGGCGGTGAGGAAGCCGCCAAAGGAGGCGATCACCATCAGGTCGGGCTCGCCCGCGGCGCCGCGGCGGCGCAGGGCCACGCCGTCTTCGCCGAGGGCGGCGACCGTGAAGTCCTCTCGGCCGCGGCGGCGGAGGGCGGGGTGCTCGCGGCGCAGGCGCAGGAGCGTGCGGTAGAGCGCCAGAATGCCGGCGTGCGGCGGGCGCTCGCGCTCGTCCCAGCGCAGGCGCGAGCGCTCAAACGTCGCGGGCGACTGCGGGTCCGGGATGCGCTCGCGGTTCGCCGGGTCGCTGAAGGCGGAGAACGACTTGAACTCGTTGCGCCGCCCCTCCGTCACCAGCTTGCCCAGCTCCTCCGGGTGGTCCGTGAAGTACTGGAAGGGCGACGACGCGGCCCACTCCTGCCCCATCCACAGCATCGGCGTGTAGGGGGAGAGGAGGAGGAGCGCGCTGGCGGCGCGGTAGGCGGGGAGCCCCACCACGTCGTGCAGCCGGTCGCCCAGCGGTCGGTTCCCCACCTGGTCGTGGTTCTGGATGCAGTGAACGAACGCGCGCGGCGGAAGATCCGCGGCCGGCGTGCCGCGCTCCTCGCCCCGATGCTCGGCGAGCTGCCCCTCGAAGTACCACCCCTTTTGCAGCGTGTCCGCCAGGTCCGCGGCGCTGCCGGTGAAGTCCGCGAAGTAGCTCTCGCGGTCGCCGGCCGTGCGGACGCGCACCTGGTGGTGGAAGTCGTCCGCCCAGACGCCGTCCAGCCCCAGCCCGCCCTCGGCCGTGGGGGTCACGACCTGGCGCTCGTTGCGGTCATCCTCGGCGATCAGCACGAAGTGGCGGCCGGGGACGGAGGCGCGCGCCCGCTCCGCCAGCTCGGTGAGGACGTGGCGCGGGGAGTCGTCCATGATGGCGTGCGTGGCGTCCAGGCGCAGCCCGTCCACGTGGTACTCGACGGCCCAGTGCTCGGCGTTCTGGATGACGAACTCGCGCATCGCGGCGCTCCCCTCGCCGTCGTAGTTGACGGCGGCGCCCCAGGGGGTCTGGTGCGCTTCATTGAAGACTTTGCCGCTGGTGAATGCGGGAAGGTAGTTCCCCTCCGGCCCGAAGTGGTTGTAGACCACGTCCATCACCACGGCCAGGCCGCGCGCGTGCGCCGCGTCCACCAGCCGACGCAGCCCTTCCGGCCCGCCGTACGGCGCCGCCGGGGCAAAGAGCCCCACCCCGTCGTACCCCCAGTTGCGCGCGCCGGGGAAGGTGGCCACCGGCATCGGCTCGATCGCCGTCACGCCGAGCTCCACCAGGTCGTCCAGACGGCGGACCAGCGCGTCGAAGGTCCCCTCCTCGGTGATCGTCCCCACATGCAGCTCGTAGATGACCATCTCCTCCAGCGGCATCCCCTTCCACTCCGCGTCCGTCCAGCGAAAGGCGTTCGGGTCCACCACCTCGGACGGGCCGTGCACCCCCTCCGGCTGGGCGCGGCTGGCGGGGTCGGGAAAGGTGTCGCCGCCGTCCAGGCGCAGCTTGTAGCGGGCGCCCGCGCCCACTCCCTCCACGAACGCGCTCCAGTAGCCCTCGCCCTCCGCCTCCATCGGCACGATGCGCTCGGCGTCGGGGCCGTAGAGCACCACGTCCATCGTCCCGTGGCCCGGCGCCCACACGCGGAACCGCGTTCCGTTCTCTTCGACGCTCGCCCCGATGGGGAGCGTGTATACGTCCACTGCGCTCACTTTGTCTCCGGTTCGCTCCTCGTTCGACTCGCACAGCACCACCATCGAGCGCCCCTCCAGCGTGAGGGTGTCGCAGTCCCGGTAGTTCCGGCTCCCCTCCTCCAGCTCCGGCTCGTTCGTGTCCAGCACCACCGTCCACCCCCTCGCCGGCCCCACGTCGGGGAGGGTGAAGTCGATCCCCCCGCCGTCCGCGTTGAAGAGGAGCAGAAAGGTGTCGTCGGACACGCGCTTGCCCTGCTCATCCCACTCCTCCATCTCGCCGCCCAGCACCATCCCGAAGCAGCGCACGAAGCCGGCGTTCCATTCCTCGTCGGTCATCTCGCGGCCGTCGGGGCGCACCCAGGTGACGTCCTTGACGTCCGACCCGCGGATGCCGCGCCCCCGGAAGAACTTGCGGCGCCGGAAGGTGGGGTGCTCCCGCCGCAGCTTCGCCACCCGGCGGGTGAACTCCAGCATGGTGCGGTCGGCCGCGGTGAGATCCCAATCGATCCAGGAGATCTCGTTGTCCTGGCAATACGCGTTGTTGTTGCCGCGCTGCGTGCGACCCATCTCGTCGCCTCCGCAAATCATGGGCACCCCCTGTGACAGGAGCATGGTAGCCATGAAGTTGCGCTTCTGCCGCTCGCGGGCGCGCAGGATGTCCGGCCGGTCGGTGGGCCCCTCGACGCCGAAGTTGAACGACCGGTTGTCGTCCGCGCCGTCGCGGTTCCCCTCGCCGTTCTCCTCGTTGTGCTTGTGGTTGTACGACACCAGGTCGTGCAGCGTGAAGCCGTCGTGCGCCGTGACGAAGTTGATGGAGGCGTGGGGGCGGCGCCCGTCGCTCTCGTACAGGTCGCTGCTGCCGGTGATGCGGTAGCCCAGCTCGCCCAGGGTGCCCGGCTCGCCGCGCCAGTACGCGCGCACGGTGTCGCGGTACTTGCCGTTCCACTCCGCCCACAGCACCGGGAAGTTCCCCACCTGGTAGCCGCCCTCGCCCACGTCCCACGGCTCCGCGATCAGCTTCACCTGGCTGATGACGGGGTCCTGGTGGATCACGTCGAAGAAGGACGACAGCCGGTCGACCGCGTGGAGCTCGCGCGCCAGGGTGGACGCGAGGTCGAAGCGGAAGCCGTCGACGTGCATCTCCTGGATCCAGTAGCGCAGCGAGTCCATCACCATCTGCAGCGTCTGCGGGTGGCGGAGGTTGAGCGAGTTCCCCGTCCCCGTGTAGTCCATGTAGAAGCGGGGGTTGTGCGGCACCAGCCGGTAGTACGTGGGGTTGTCGATCCCCTTGAACGACAGCGTCGGCCCCAGGTGGTGCCCCTCCGCCGTGTGGTTGTAGACCACGTCCAGGATCACCTCGAACCCCTCCGCGTGAAGCTGGCGCACCATCTCCTTGAACTCCTTCACCTGCTCGCCGTAGTCGCGGGCGTGCGCGTACCGCCCGTCCGGCGCGAAGTAGTTGATGGAGTTGTAGCCCCAGTAGTTCGTGAGCCCCTTCTGCTTGAGGAAGAGGTCGTCCGCGAACTCGTGGATGGGGAGGAGCTCGATGGCCGTGACGCCCAGCGACTTGAGGTGCCGGATGATGGCCGGGTGCGCCACCCCCGGGTACTTGCCGCGCAGCTCCGGCGGCACCTCCGGGTGCATCTGGGTGAGCCCCTTGACGTGCGCCTCGTAGATGACCGTCTCGTGCCAGGGGATGCGCGGCGGCTCGTCTCCCCGCCAGTCGAACGAGTCGTCCACCACCACGCCCTTGGGTATGGCGCGGTGGTCGGGCTGGTCGTCGAGCACCCAGTCCTCCCCCGGCTGCTCGAACGGGTAGGCGAAGGGGTGCCCGTCCCACCGGATCGCGCCGGCCAGCGCGCGGGCGTAGGGGTCGATCAGGAGCTTGAACGGGTTGCAGCGCTGGCCGCGCGCCACGTCGTACGGCCCGTTGACACGGAAGCCGTAAAAGGTGCCCGGCATCACCCCCGGCACGTAGCCGTGCCACACGAAAGCCGTGCGCTCGCGCAGCCGCACCGTGCGCGCGGGCTCCGGATCGTCCGGGTGGTCGAAGAGGCAGAGCTCCACCTCGTACGCCAGCTCGCTGTACACGGCGAAGTTGGTTCCCTGGCCGTCCCAGCGCGCGCCGAGCGGGTAGGGCTTGCCGGGCCAGGCGGTCTCTGCGTGCTCCAGGAACCCGGGGACCCGCTGGAACGGGGTGCTGCGGCGGGGCGGCCCCGCGGGGGTGAACGAGTCGGGCATCTGCGTGGGTCAGGACGGCGTGTGGCGGGGGCGTGCCCGCTTCTTGCGAGTGGCCGCCGCCCCGCCCCCGTGGGCGGTTTCGGCGTTATTCACCCGTGTGACCATACATATCGTGCAACGACCCGAAGACCGGGCCGCCCCGGACGGGGCGGCGAACGCGGGACGCATCCCGCGCGCCACCTACCGCATCCAGTTCAACCACGGCTTCACCTTTCGCGACGCGGCGGAGATCGTGCCGTACCTGGCGGAGCTGGGCGTCAGCGACCTGTACGCCTCGCCCTACCTGCAGGCGCGGCCGGGGAGCATGCACGGCTACGACATCACCAACCACGAGGCGCTGAACCCCGAGATCGGCACCGAGGCGGACCACGCCCGGCTTTCGGCGCTGCTGCGTGAGCACGGACTGGGCCACCTGCTGGACATCGTCCCCAACCACATGGGGATCGCCGGGGCCAGCAATCCGTGGTGGATGAACGTGCTGGAGAACGGCCCTTCGTCGCCCTACGCGCGCTTCTTCGACATCGACTGGAACGCCCGCTCGCCGGACCTGCAGGGCAAGGTGCTCCTCCCCGTGCTGGGCGACCAGTACGGGTGCGTGCTGGAGGCGGGCGAGCTGAAGCTGGTGTACGACGCGGGGCAGTTCCGGGCGGAGTACTACGAGAACTGGTTCCCGGTCGCCCCCGGCTCCACCGCCGCCGTGCTGCGCGAGGCGCTGGACCACGTTCGCCTCAAGGCGGACAGCGAGGAGCGGATGGAGCTGGCCAGCATCGTCACCGCGCTGGAGAACCTGCCGCCGCGCGGCAGCACCGACGAAGCCAGCATCGAGGAGCGCAACCGCGAGCGCATCGTCACGCGCCGCCGCCTGCACGCGCTGTACACGGCGAGCGCGGAGGTGCGCGCGGCGCTGGACGGCGCGGTGAAGACCTTCAACGGCACTCCCGGCGACCCGCGCTCGTTCGACCGGCTGGACACCCTTCTCTCCGACCAGGCGTACCGGCTGGCCTTCTGGCGCGTGGCGGCGGAGGAGATCAACTACCGTCGCTTCTTCGACGTCAACGACCTGGCGGGGCTGCGCACCGAGGTGCCGCAGGTCTTCCACGACACGCACCGCCTGATCCTGCGCCTGGTGCGCGAGGGGCGCGTAACGGGGCTGCGCATCGACCACCCGGACGGCCTCTTCCACCCGCGCGAGTACCTGCGCGAGCTGCAGCGCGAGACGGCGGGGATCGAGGCGAAGGAGAAGTTCTACGTCCTGGTCGAAAAGATCCTCACGGGCGACGAGACGCTGCCGGACGACTGGCCGGTGGCGGGGACGGTGGGGTACGAGTACATGAACCGGGTCAACGGCATCTTCGTGGACCCGGCGCAGGCGCAGCGGATGGACGACCTGTACCACCGCTTCGCCCGTAACCGGTGGAAGTTCCACGACCTGGTGTACGACAAGAAGAAGCTGATCCTGCGCTCGTCGCTCATCAGCGAGCTGACGGTGCTGGCGAGCATGCTGGACCGCCTCTCCACGGAGAACCGCTGCTACCGCGATTTCACCTGGGGCGCCCTGCGCGATGCCCTGCGCGAGACGGTGGCGTGCTTCCCCGTGTACCGCACCTACGTGGACGCCTACGCCGGCGCCGTCTCCGACGACGACCGCCGGTACGTGGACCAGGCGATCCGCGCCGCCAGGCGCCGCAACCCGGACGTGAGCGCGTCGCTCTTCGAGTTCCTGCACGACGTGCTCCTCCTGCGCTGGCCGGACTCGCTGAGCCCCGAGGCGCGCGAGGACCACGCGCGCTTCGTGATGAAGTTCCAGCAGCTCACCGGCCCCGTGATGGCCAAGGGGGTGGAGGACACCACCTTCTACCTGTACAACCGCCTGATCTCGCTGAACGAGGTGGGCGGCGAGCCGGACCGCTTCGGCATCACTCCGGACGAGTTCCACGCCTTCAACCTGGAGCGCGCCGAGCGCTGGCCGGCCAGCATGAGCTCGTCGTCCACGCACGACACCAAGCGCAGCGAGGACGTGCGGGCCCGCATCAACATCCTCTCCGAGATCCCGGACATCTGGGAGGAGCACGTCTTCCGCTGGGCCGAGATCAACCGCGGCCACAAGCTCTCCGACGGCGCCGACCACCTGGTGCCGGACGAGAACGACGAATACCTCCTCTACCAGACGCTGGTGGGCGCCTGGCCCTTTGGCGAGGTGAACGACCAGGTGCACCAGGACCTGGTGGGCCGGGTGCAGGCGTACATGGAGAAGGCCACGCGCGAGGCCAAGCTGAACACCAGCTGGATCAACCCCAATCCAGCCTACGACGAGGGCCTCAAGGAGTTCGTCGCCACCATCCTGCGCCGCGACGACAACCCGTTCCTGGATGACTTCGTCCGCTTCCACCCCCCCATCGCGCGGCTGGGGATGGTCAACTCGCTCGCCCAGACGCTGGTGAAGCTGACGTCGCCCGGTGTTCCCGACGTGTATCAGGGCCAGGAGATCTGGGACCTGTCGCTGGTGGACCCCGACAATCGCCGCCCGGTCGACTTCGCCCTGCGCCGGGAGCTGCTCGCCTCGCTCGACTCATCGCTGGAGGAGCGCGAGCGGCGCGACGTGGCCCGCTCGCTGGTGGACGGCTGGGAGGACGGCCGCATCAAGCTCTACGTGACGCAGACGGCGTTGCGCGTGCGCCAGGGCTACCCCGACCTCTTCGCCATGGGCGAATACCTCCCGCTCATTGCCGAGGGTGAGCGCGCGGACCACGCCGTCGCATTCGCCCGCCGCGAGGAGGGCGCCGCCGTCGTCACCGTCGTCCCGCGCCTGATCGCCACGCTGACCCGCGACCAGGACTTCGCCCTCCCGACGGCGAAGCTGTGGAAGGGCACGCGAATCGTCCTCCCGCCCGATCTGGCGGGCACCTACGTGGACCGCTTCACCGGCGTCGAGCTGCGCACGCGCGACCTGGGCGGCAGCGCCGTGCTGGACGCCGAGGCGGTGTTCGCGAACTTCCCGGTGGGGCTGCTGGAGCGGATCTGAGGGCGGGGGGCCCCCTCCCCCCGACCCCCTCCCCCGCCTGCGGGGGCGCAGGGCGGGGGAGGGGGAGAACGACCATCCGCTTTGCCCAGAACCTGTAGGGGCGCGATTCATCGCGCCCACCCTCTGCCTTCCTCGACCCCCGCGTTTTAGCATTGATCCCGTAGGGGCAGACCTGCGTGTCTGCCCTCCCTTTCCTCCAAACCGACCCGCGCCCTTCGCGCCCGACTCCCGCACTCACCGCACCGGCACCCGCACCGCCACCCCATCCCCCATCAGCACCACCGTCGCGCCGTCCGCATGCGGATGCCGGCGGTGCAGGGCACGGAGGGTGGCGCGGCTCACGACCACGCTCGCCAGCGCGCCGCCGACGACGTCGCTCGTCCAGTGCTTGTCGTCGTAGATGCGCGACCAACCAACCAAGGTCGCGCCGCTGAAGGTGAGGGCGGTCACCCAGGGGCGGTCCGCCTCTTCCGAGATGGAGGCCGCGAGGGAGAAGGCGACGACCGCGTGGCCGGAGGGGAACGACTGCCAGCGGTTGCTCGCGTTGAAGGGGCGGAAGTGGAGCGGATCGTCCGTGGCCGAGGGGCGCTCGCGGCCGACGACGAACTTCAGCGTCCCGTTCACCGCGCCCGCAGCGAGGAGCGCGCCGACGATGTGCGCGGCGGAGGAGGAGAGCTCCGGCTCGTCGGCCAGGCGGCCGCCAGCGTAGGCGCCGCCGAGGGCGATCAGAGCGTAGGCGGGGCGCCCGCCGTAGTTGAGGCCGCGCGTGGCCCAGTCCAGCCGCGTGCCGCCGCCGGCCGGGATGGCGCGGTCCACCGGGCCGTCCAGGAGCGCCGCGCCGACCAGGACGGCGCCCGCGATGAACGGCTCCGCGCGGCGCTGGGCGGCGGTCGGTGCCGGGGCGGCGGCACAGAGGGCGAAGCAGACGAGGAGGAGGCGGCGCATGTTCGCGAGGCGGCGGGGAGGAGGGGGCGCGGCAAGGTAGACGACCGGAACGGCGCGGGCAAACGTGGCGTTTGCCCGGGCGGGCGCGGGCCGCCACATTGCGCGAAACCGCGCCCCCCGCGCGGACGTACCCCCGCCGGAGGGCCGGGCCTCCCCGGCACGGAAATCGCGCCCCGCAAGCGGGCGGCTCAACCGGAAAGGGGCATCATGATGCACGAGGGCCTTCGACAGCGTCTGGTCCGCCAGATCGAGGCGCTACCCGACGAGCAGGTCTACCAGGTGCTCGACTACATCGAGTTCCTGGCGTCCAAGTACAACCGCGCCCCGCAGCGCGAGCCCAACTCCGTCCAGCGCTTCACCGAGCGCCTGGAGGACCGGATGCGGCTGCAGGGACTGGCGTACGGCACCATCAAGGGCGCGCTGGGGATCATGGGCACCGCGGGGAAGGTGGTGTCCGGGATCTCGGATGCCAGCCGCACGGTGATCCGCGAGGTGGAACAGGTCGTGCTTGGGCCGGAGACGCCGCGCGACGCCGGGCAGAACGGGGCCGCGCAGCCGCAGATCCCGCCGCGCACGAGCCGCGACGAGGACGGAACGAAGGCGGGGTGAGGGCTCGCCCCGGCGAACTCCATCAACCACGAGAGACATGGCCGACCGCAACGACAGCTCGCGCCGCCGCTTCAGCAGCGACGACGACGACACGGGATCCGCGGGCGAGGCGCCGCGGCGCCGCAGCGTGCTGGACGACGACGACGACCTGGTGGGCCCGCGCACCGTCGCCGCGCGCCCGCGCCGCGGTGCGAAGGGCGGGGGAGGCCCGGATCGCGGCGAGATGATGATGTCGCTGCTGCGCGACCTTCCCAACTTCGGGCGGCTGGTGGTGCGGCTGGCGCGCGACCCCCGCGTCTCCATGCTGGACAAGGGGCTGGTGGTGGCTGCTCTCGCCTACGCCGCCGTCCCCGCGGACGCCATCCCGGACGTCATCCCCTTCCTGGGCGAGCTGGACGATGTGGTGGTGGTGGGCGTCGCGCTGGCGCGGCTGGTGAACAATGCCGGCATCGAGCTCATGCTGGAGCACTGGGAGGGCGACCAGGGTACGCTGGAGGCCGCGCTCGACGTGGTGGAGCGCAGCAGCAACCTCCTTCCCGCGCCGCTCAAGGGGATCCTCCTGGGGAGCCACTAGGCCGCGTTCGGGGCAGACGAGAGGGGGCCGCGGGGCGTTGACAGCCCGGCGGCCCTCTCCGTATCTTTCACTATGGAACACCTGAACCGCGCGCAACCGAACCGACTGCCCGCCGTCCCCTCCGCACCGCGGAGCCGGGACCGGCGGGCTCGCTGCATTGTGGAGGCCCGATGAACCGACCCGCCGCGTCCGCCACCCGCTTCGCGGGCGAGGGGCTGACCTTCGACGACGTCCTACTCGTCCCCCGCCGCTCGGAGGTGCACCCGAGCACGACGGACGTGGGGACGATGCTGACCCGCACCATCTCGCTCACCATCCCGCTCGTTTCGGCGGCGATGGACACCGTCACCGAAAGCCGCATGGCGATCGCGATGGCGCGGCAGGGCGGGATGGGGATCATCCACAAGAACATGACCGTAGCCCGCCAGGCCGAGGAGGTCGACCGGGTGAAGCGCTCCGAGAGCGGGATGATCGCCTCGCCCGTCACGGTGCACCCGGGGGCGCCACTGCGCGAGGCGGTGCAGCTTATGGAGCGCTTCTCCGTGAGCGGTGTCCCGGTGGTGGAGGAAAGCGGGCTGCTGGTGGGCATCCTCACCAACCGCGACCTCCAGTTCGAGACGGACATGGACCGCACGGTGGGCGAGGCGATGACGCGCGAGGGCCTCGTCACCGCCCCCGTGGGCACCTCGCTGGAGGAGGCGGTGCGCATCCTCCACCGCCATCGCATCGAGAAGCTGCCGGTCGTTGACGCGGCCGGGATTCTGAGCGGGCTGATCACCGTGAAGGACGTGCGCAAGCGCGCGCAGTTTCCCAACGCCTGCAAGGACGAGCGCGGCCGCCTGCGCGTGGGCGCGGCCATCGGCGCGCATCCGCAGAAAGACCTGGAGCGCGCCCGCGCCCTGATCGACGCCGGCGTCGACGTGCTGGTGGTGGACACCGCCCACGGCCACTCGGTCGGCGTGCTGGACGCCGTGTCGCGGGTGCGCGAGCACTTCCCCGACGTGCAGATCATCGCCGGAAACGTCGCCACGCGCGAGGGGGCGGCGGCGCTGGTGGAGCGCGGCGTGGACGCGGTGAAGGTGGGGGTGGGCCCCGGCTCCATCTGCACCACGCGCGTGGTGACGGGCGTGGGCGTGCCGCAGCTCACCGCCGTTCTGGACGCGGTGGAGGGCGCCGCCGGCCAGGTGCCCGTGATCGCGGATGGCGGGATCAAGTACTCGGGCGACATGGTGAAGGCGCTGGCCGCGGGCGCCCACGCGGTGATGATGGGCTCCATGCTGGCCGGCACCGACGAGAGCCCGGGCGAGTCGTTCCTCCTCGAGGGCCGCCGCTTCAAGACGCTGCGCGGGATGGGGAGCCTGGGCGCGATGCAGGAGGGCTCGGCCGACCGCTACTTCCAGGAGCACGGCGACGCGCGCAAGTTCGTCCCCGAAGGCATCGAGGGGCGCGTGGAGTACAAGGGCGCCGTCGCGGACACCATCTACCAGCTGATCGGCGGCCTGCGCTCCGGCATGGGCTACCTCGGCTGCGGCACCCTTGACGCGTTACGCACCGAGCCCCAGTTCATGCGCATCACCGGCGGCGGCCTCCGAGAATCGCACCCGCACGACGTGACGATCACCAGGGAAGCGCCGAACTACCATTCGTGAAAAGCATCACACAGAGGGCACAGAGGGAACTACAAGGCGCAGAGAACTACTTTCTTTCCTCTTGCGGTTCCCCTCTGTGTCTCTGTGTGAGGCTGCAGTTGCTGTTTTTCCCTGACCCGAGAACCGAACGCATGCCCCGTATCCAGCTCGTCCACCTCGCCCACGCCCGCTCGGGCGACAAGGGCGACACCGCCAACGTCGGGCTGATCGCCCTGCGCCCCGAGTTCTACCCGCACCTGGTGCGCGAGGTGACCACCGAACGCGTCAAGGAGCACTTCGCCGGGATCGTGCACGGCGGGGTCGAGCGCTTCGAGCTCCCCAACCTAGAGGCGCTCAACTTCCTCCTGCACAACGCGCTGGGAGGCGGCGGCACCGTGTCGCTCAAGACCGACGCGCAGGGGAAGGTGCTCTCCACCGCGCTCCTGCGGATGGAGATCGAGGTGCCGGACGAGGTGGCGCAGGCCGCAGGCCCGCGCTGATGCCGGGTACGGTCCTGGTGGGGCGCGAGGGCGCCGTCGCGCGGCTCACGCTCAACCGGCCGGAGAAGCGCAACGCCCTCAGCGCCGAGCTGGTGGCCGACCTCAAGGCCGCCCTCCGCGACGCGGACGCGGACGAGGGCGTGCGCGTGGTCGCCATCTCCGGCGCGGGGAAGGACTTCTGCTCCGGCGCCGACCTCGCCGCGCTGCGCCGCATCGCCGATGCCACGGTGATGGAGAACCTCGCCGACGTGGACGAGCTGGCCGAGCTCTTCCTCCTCCCGCGCCGCATGCGCAAGCCGGTGGTGGCGTGCGTGCGCGGCCGGGCGCTGGCCGGCGGGTGCGGCCTGGCGACCGCCTGCGACCTCGTGCTCGCCTCCGCCGACGCGCAGTTCGGCTACCCGGAGACGCGCATCGGCTTCGTCCCCGCCATGGTGATGGCGATCACGCGGCGCAACGTATCCGAGAAGCGCGCCTTCGACCTGCTGGTGCGCGGCCTTCCCGTGTCCGCCGCCGAGGCGGAGCGGATGGGGCTGATCAACCAGGTCTTCGCCGAGGATGCCTTCGAGGCGGAGACCGACGCGGTGCTGCGCGACCTGGCGGAGCGCAGCCCCTCCGCGGTGCAGCTCGCCAAGCGGCTCCTGTACAACTCGGACGCGCTGGGCTTCGAGGCCGCCGTGCGCGCGGGTGCGGACGTCAACGTGGTGGCGCGGATGACGGAGGACATGAAGGCGGGCGTGGCGCGCTTCCTGGAGCGGGGCTGACATGGCGCTCACGCCCGAGGCGGTCTTCCCGTGGAAGCTGCGGCTCTTCTTCGCGGGCGCCATCTTCCTGCTTCTCGGGATGTACCTCGACCGCCGCGAGCCGGTCATCGCCGCCATCGTGGTGCTCGCGGTGGCCGTCCTCCTGCGCTTCGTCGGCCGCAAGCCGAAGCGGGAGGTGCATCCGTCGTGGTATGAAGACGAACAGCACGACTCACACGGAGACACGGAGGCACAGAGATGAAGTCATCTCTGTGCCTCCCGTTTTTCAACGCAGGATGCTGATGGGGTCCACGCGCGTGGCGCGGCGGACGGGGACGAGGAGGGCGATGGTGGCGCAGGCGAGGAGGACGAGGGTCGCCAACCCGATCGCGATCGGGTCCAGGGGGACGACGCCGTAGAGAAGGTTGCTCACCATGCGGCCGACGGCGACGACGCCGAAGGCACCGGCGAGCAGCCCCGCCGCCATCCATGCGCCGCCCTGCCGCAGGACCAGGGTGGCGATGGCGCCCGGGGTGGAGCCGAGGGCTATGCGCACGCCGAACTCCCGCTCGCGCGCGGTGGCCATGGCGGCGAACATGGCGTACACGCCCACGGAGGCCAGGAGCAGCGCCAGCGCGCCGAACCCCGTCATCAGGAGCATCGGCAGGCGGCGGCCGGACAGGCGCTCGGCGACGATGGTGGACAGCGGAGCGGGGTCGCGCAGTGGGACGTCGGGGTCGAGGGCCGCCAGCGCGCGCTGGAAGGGGCGCACCAGCGCGAGCGGCTCCCCGTCCGTGCGCACCACGAAGTCGCGCCCGGACCACGCGAAGTCCTGCCGTCCGCTCGCGTAGGCCATCGGCTCGGGGGCGGGGAGCGCGGGGTCCACCCGCACGTCGTCCACGATCCCCACCACCACGCCCCACCGCTCGGCAGTGTGCGGGCTGATGCGGATGCGCGAACCCAGCGCGCCTCCCTCCGGCCAGTAGCGGCGCGCCATCGTCTGGCTCACCACGATGGCGGGCGGCGCGGAGGGCGTGTCCCCCGTCCCAAAGGTACGCCCGCGCAGTGTGCGGATCCTCATCACGCGGAAATACTCGTCGGACACGGCCATGTACCGGATGAAGACGGGGGAGTCATTGCCCACCGCCTTCCCCTCGATGCTGAGCGCGTTGCTGCTCATGGCGGAGGACGGGATCTGCGTGACGCTGGCGACTCCGCGCACGCCGGGGAGCTCCGCGACCGCTTCCCGCAGCCGGCGGAACGCGTCGGCGCGCGCCTCCGGCGTGGGGTACTTGGCCGAGGGGAGCTCCACGCGGGCGGTGAGCACCCCGCGCGGGTCGAAGCCGAGCGGGGCGGAGGTCATCGCCCACAGGCTGCGCACCAGCAGCCCCGCGCCGGCCAGCAGGCTCAGCGAGATGGCGATCTGCCCCGCGACCAGCACGCCGCGCAGGTGCCGCGAGCGCCGGCCCTCGCTCGCACCGCGCCCCTCCTCGCGCAGCGTCCGCTGCGGGTCCCAGCGGCCGGCGGCCAGCGCGGGCGCCAGGCCGAACACGGCGCCGGTGCAGAGCGCGGCCAGCAGCGTGACCGCCACCGCGCCCCCGTCCAGCGACAGCTCCGCGTACGGCGGCAGCGCGGGGAGCGCCAGCTTGCGAAGCGCGGCCAGCCCCAGAGACGCCAGCGCCAGCCCCACCACGCCGCCCGCCAGCGCCAGCAGCGTGCTCTCGGTGAGGAGCTGGCGCACCAGACGGCCACGCCGCGCGCCCATCGCCACACGCACGGCGAATTCCTTTCGCCGGCCCATGGTGCGCGAGAGGAGGGCGCCGGCGAGGTTTGCGCAGGTGATGAGGAGCACCAGCCCGGCGCTCGCCATCAGCACCAGGAGCGGGGTGCGCGTCTCGCCCACCAGTGCGTCGCGCAGCGGGAGCACGACGAAGGTGCGCCCGCGGTCGGTCTGCGGGTGCTCGCGCGCAAGCTCGGTGGAGATCCGGTCCAGCTCGCGCCGGGTGCCTTCCAGGGTGGCGCCGGGTGCGAGGCGCCCCACGACTCCCATCGAGTGCTGGCCGCGGGACGCCATCGGGTCCTGCAGCACCTCCGCCAGGTCCGTCGCGAACCAGAGGTCGGCTCCCCCGTCCGGGCCCACGAAGCGGGGCGGGAGCACGCCGATCACTTCGAACGCCGTGCCGCCGAGGTTCATCGTTCGGCCGATGACGCCGTGGTCGCCCGCGAACTCACGCCGCCACGCCTCATCGCTCAGCATCACCACGTAGCGGGGGCCGTCCTCGGGGGTGAGCGTGCGGCCCAGCGCGGCGCGCACCCCCAGGGTGCGGAAGAAGCTCCCCTCCACCGACGACCCGGTGAGCACCCGCGGCCCGTCGGGGGAAACGTAGGTCCTCTTGAAGGTGCCGAACACGAACGGAGCCACTCCCTGCAGCGTGCGCATCCGCCTCGCGAGGTCCGCGGCCGCGCCGGGGCTCACGGACGAGCGGTCCATCCCCGATTTCTCGAAGCGGGAGTAGATGCGCACCAGCCGGTCCGCGTCGCGGTAGGGGAGCGCATCCAGCAGCACGGACTTCACCACCCCGAACACCGCCGCGTTGGCGCCGATGCCGAGCGCCAGGGTGGCGATGACCAGCAAGGTGAAGAGCGGAGCGCGGCCCGCCGAGTGCAGCGCGAAGCACACGTCCTGCCGCAGATCGGCCAGCCAGTCGCGGCGGTCCTCGGCGCGGCGGTCGGCTTCAAGCAGCGCCGCGCACTCGCTCCGCACGCCGTTCAGGTCGCCGAAGCGCTCGAGGGCGGCGGCGCGCGCGTCCTCGGGCGTCATCCCGCGCGCGGTGTACTCGCGGATCCTTTCTTCCAGGTGGAACGCGAGCTCGTCGTTGACCTCGGCCTGCGGCTCAGCCTTGAACGGGTGGGGAACCCGGCGGCGGGAGAAGGGGATGCGCATGGCTCACCTCGCCCAGCTGGGAGCCCGCGTGGCGCCGATCGCCGCGTTCACCGCGTCGGCGAGCCGCTGCCACCCCGAGCTCTGTTCGCGGAACTGCTTCTCCCCCTCGGGCGTCAGGTGGTAGAACTTCGCCCGCCGGTTGTTCTCGGACAGGCCCCATTCCCCCCTGATCCACCCCTTCCGGGCCATGCGGTAGAGCGCGGGGTAGAGCGACCCTTCCTCCATGCGGAGCACGTCGTTCGTAGCGCTCTCGATCCAGCTCGCGATCCCGTAGCCGTGCATCGGCCCCCACGAGAGCGTCTTGAGCACGAGCAGCTCCACCGTCCCCTGCAGCAGCCCCGAGTCCTTGGCGAACATCCGAGTGTCTCCGCGTGATCGGTCCCTATGCGCATCTAAGGGAAGATAGCACATCGTTCCCTAGGCGCATCTAAGGGAAGATAACACACGGTGACACAGAGGCAAGACTTTCGTTTTCCTCTGTGCCGCCGTGTCTCCGTGTGAGCCTATGCCTCCGCGGCGGCCTGGCGCTCGCTGGAGCCGTGGTCGTCGGTGGCTTCGGTGCGCACGGGGAGGGTGGCGGCGCGGTTGGCGGGGTCGCCGGTGAGGGCGATGTCGAAGACCTCGTCCATCCGGTCGACGAAGTGGAAGGTCATCCCCTCGCGCACGTCCGCGGGGACGTCGCGAAGGTCGCGGCGGTTGCCGGTGGGGAGGATCACCTGGCGCAGGCCGGCGCGGTAGGCGGCCAGCGTCTTCTCCTTCACGCCGCCGATCTCCAGGATCTTGCCGCGCAGCGTCACCTCGCCCGTCATGGCGATGTCATGGCGGACGGGGCGCTCGGAAAGGGAGGAGGCGATGGCCAGCGTCACCGCGGCGCCCGCCGAGGGGCCGTCCTTGGGGGTGGCGCCCACGGGGAAGTGCACGTGGATGTCGTGGTCGTTGAACGACTCGCGCTCGATCCCCAGCTCGTCCGCGCGCGAGCGGACGTACGAGAACGCCGCGTTCACCGACTCGCGCATCACGTCGCCCAGGAGGCCGGTGATGATCAGGCGGCCGGTGCCGGGCATCTTGAGCGCCTCGATGAACATCAGCTCGCCCCCCGAAGCCGTCCACGCCAGGCCGGTGACGACGCCGACCTCGGACTTGTTCTCCGCCGCCGTGGTGCTGTAGCGCGGGTAACCGAGCACCTCCTCGATCAGCTCGCGGGTGATCGTCCAGTGCTGGCCGTCGGGGTTCTGCGCCTTCTCGTGCGCCAGGTAGCGCATGATCGCGGCGAGGGAGCGCCGCAGGTTGCCCACCCCCGCATCGCGCGCGTAGCCGCGGGTGAGGACGAGGAGCGTCTCGTCGCTGATCGATACCTCGTCCGTCGACAACCCATGCTCCTTCACGATGCGCGGGACGAGCCACTCGCGCGCGATCGCGATCTTCTCCTCCGGCGTGTAGCCGGCGATGCGGATCTCGATGAAGAGGTTGCGCAGGTCGCGCGGGATGCGGTAGAAGTCCGCCGCGCTGCCGATGAAGAAGACGTTGGACAGGTCGAACGGCGTGTCAAGGAAGCGGTCGACGAACTCGTCGCGGTTCTCCGGGTCCAGCGTCTCCTCCAGCGCCTCGATGGGGTCGCCCTCCACGTTGCCGATCCCCATCTCGTCCAGCTCTTCCAGCAGGAAGACGGGGTCGCGGGTGCCGGCGTCGCGCAGGGCGGCCACGATCTTTCCGAGCTGCGCGCCGGGGCGCGTGCGGCGTGCGCCCACGAGCTGCGCCTCGCCGCGCCCGCCCAGCTCCAGGCGGACGAAGGGACGCCCCAGCCCGCGCGCGATGGCCGCCGCCAGGGTGCGCTTCCCCACTCCCGGCGGGCCCACCAGGCAGGGGATGGGGCCGCGCAGGTCTCCGCGCAGCTCGGCCACGGCGATTACCTCCAGGAGGCGGCGCTTGGCCTCGTCCAGCCCCAGGTGCTCCTCGTCGATGGCCGCTTCCACGCGCTCCAATTCGATTCCGTCGCGCTCCGAGCGTTGCGTCCAGGGGACGGCGATGAGCGCGTCGAGGTAGGCGCGGATCTCGGACGCCTCGGTCGAGGTGACGGCGGTGGAACGCAGCCGCTCCGCCTCGCGACGGGCCAGCGCGGCGATGCGCGGGGGAAGCCCGGCGCGCTCCACCTTGCGCAGCACCTCGTTGGCTTCGCGCTCCACGGGGTCCAGGTCGCCAAGCTCCGCCTGCAGTGCCTGGATGCGCTTGCGGATCTGGTCGCTCCGCTCGCGCCCGCGCGCGGGGAGGGGCGCGGCGCCGGACTGCGTGCCGTCCGCGCCCTCGATCTGGCGCAGGTGCTCCAGCTCTTCCTCGAGGGTGCGCAGCACGACGCGCAGCCGTTCGGCCACGTCCAGCTCCTGCAGGATGGCGTCGCGGTCGGGGACCTTGAAGTTGCAGAGGGTGGCGGCCAGGTCGGCGAAGCGGCCGGGGTCGCTGAGGTTCATGCGCAGGATGCGCGGCACCTCGTCCGAGATGCGCTCCACCCGCGCCGCCACGCCGAGCAGCGTGTTGAGGATCTTCTCCACCAGCGGCTCCGCGACTTCGGCGGGCGCGGGGACCTCCTCCACCGGCACGGGGACGGCGGTGTAGAAGCCGTCCTCGAGCCGCACATCTTCCAGCCGCACCCGGCGCAGCCCCTGGAGCGTCACCTGCGTGGTGCCGCCGGGCAGGTTGAGCCGGTCCAGCACGCGCACCACGCTCGCGATCCGCTCCAGCGTGGCGGGCTCCACGGCGCCGTCCTCGTGCGTCGTCGCGGTGGCGACCTCCAGCTCGGGGGCGGGGTGGGCGGCCAGCGCCTCCACGTTGGGCCCGAAGCCGATCTGGAGCGCGGTGGCACCTCCCGGAAAGACCACCGTGCTGCGGATGGGAAGGACCGGAATGCGGTCCGCGGAGCTGGAGCTTTGCATGGGTCTCAGCGGTTCACCTGGACGCCCCCTCGCCCGCGAGGCGGCGGTCAAGCGCGTGCAAGAAGTGGGCGACCCGGCGCCCGTTCGTCCCGAAATCGCCGCGCCCGACGCGCGACGACGAGCGAAGATCGACCCGCGTCATCCCCTTGTCGTCCAACGAGATGCGGATGACCACGTCGTCGGTGAAGCTCCACAGCCGCGTGCGTGCCTCAGCGCGAATCGTCCCCGCGCCGGCGGCCTCCTCCGTGACGGTCCAGCGGGGCATGGCGCGCGCCGTCTCCAGCGCGGCGCTCCACACCTGCGCAAAGGTGACGGGGTAGGCGCGGCCGCGCAGGCGGGGGTCCCGCGCGTCCGGGCGGGTCTCCGCGACGTTGCGGGTGAAGGCGGTCCAGAGCCCCATGCGGTACCCCTCGGGCGGAGGATGGCGGAGCGGGGCGCGCCCCGCGAGTGGGGGCGGAATGTAGGCGCGCGGCGGGGTGGCGGAAAGCGCGATCGCCAGCGCCGCGCCGCGGTACGGATCGTGCCCCCGGCGGGCGCATCCGAGAACCCCCGCAGGGGATGCCACCCACCCGTCTCGTCCGCCCGGAGAACCGATGAAAGTCGTGATGCCGCTTGCCGGCAAGGGCACGCGCCTTCGCCCGCACACGCACGTCACCCCCAAGCCGCTCCTCAAGGTCGGCGACAAGCCCGTGCTCGCCTACATCCTGGACGAGCTGCGCGAGCTCGGCGTGGGCGAGGCGGTGTGCATCACCGGGCATCTGAAGGAGCGCGTGGAGGAGTTCATGGCGCGCGAGTACCCGGACTTCAAGGCCGTGTACGTGGAGCAGGTGGAGCAGCGCGGCACCGGCGACGCCATCGCCCTCGCCGAGCCGTACGTGCAGGAGGACCTGCTGATCATCTTCGTCGACACCCTGTTCGACGCGGACCTCTCGCTCGTAAAGCGTCTCCCCCAGGACGTGGCGGGGGTGATCTGGGCCAAGGAGGTGGAGGACTACCAGCGCTTCGGCGTGATCGTGACGGACGAGCAGGGCTTCATGCAGAAGATCATCGAGAAGCCCACGGAGCCGGTGAGCAAGCTGGCCAACATCGGCCTCTACTACATCCGCGACTGGAAGCTCCTCTTCGAGGGGATCCGCCACGTGATGTCGTCCGACCCCGGCGTCGGCGGCGAGTACTTCCTGACCGACGCTTTCCAGTACATGGTGGACCACGGCGGGAAGCTGCTGGTGGCGCCGGTGGAGGGGTGGTACGACGCGGGCAAGCCGGACACGCTCCTGGAGACGAACCTCCACGTCCTGAGCACCACCCGCGGCCGCTCCCCCGCCGCCGCCGACGGGGTGACCGTCCACGAGCCGGTCCACGTGGCTGACGGCGTGACGCTGGAGAACGCCGAGATCGGCCCCAACGTCACCCTTTCCGCCGGCGCCACCGTGCGCGGCAGCAAGCTCCGCGACACCATCGTGGGCGAGAAGTCGGTGATCGACGGCTGCGACCTGCACGACTCCCTGATCGGGAGCAACGTCCAGGTCACCGGCGTGCGCGGCCAGGTGGATCTGGGCGACCACTCGGTGGTGAAGGCGGGGTAGGGGGCCCCCACCCCCGCTCGTGAACTCGCCGCCCCTCCCCCAATAACTACCTGGGGGAGGGGCGGCTTGCGTGCATGGGTGCGGGCGGCAGGGATCGGCGCGGGGGAAGGCACGGGCAGCCACGCGGGGCGGCCCCTACCGGTTTCGGTGTGAGAGGCCGGGGCTGAGACGGGGCGGCGGAGGGCAGACGCGCAGGTCTGCCCCTACCGGATCGGTGCATGGGGCGAAGGTCGAGGAACGTACAGGGTGGGCGCGATGAATCGCGCCCCTACCGGATGATCGCGTTCCCCAATGCCGAGACAGCGCGTAGATCGCCGCGATCTCCCCCCTCTCCTGCAGTCGGGAGAGGGGGGCCGGGGGGGGGTGAGGGGACCTACCCCACCACCCCCGCGGCCTCCAGCACGATCAGCAGCGCGCGCTCGATCCCCAGGGCGCCGTGGTCGTTGGCGTACCACTCGTCGGTGGTGTGGATGCCGCCCGAGTCGCCGCCCACGCCGATGGCGATGGAGGGGATGCCGAGCGCCATCGGCACGTTGGCGTCCGTCGAAGAGGAGACCAGCTCCGGCTTGGCACCGAGCGACGAGGTCACCTGCGTGGAGATCCGTACGAGCTCCGAGCGGGCGGGCGTCTCGCCGGATGGGCGGTCGCCGATGACGGCCACGTCGCAGCTCAGCGCCTGCGTGCCGCTGCGGCGCCCGGTGCTCTCCTCCCTCACCACGCGCTTCACGATCCCGCGCACGCTCGCCTCCAGCTCCAGCAGCACGCCGGGGACCTCGCTCCGCATGTCCAGCTCCAGCCACGCCGCGTCCGGAACGGCGTTGATGCTCGTTCCCCCGCCGATGCGCGCCACGGTCAGCGACGAGCGCTCCGGGTGGGGGAGGGCGAGCGTGCTCACCTCGGCGGTGGCGGCGGCCAGGGCGACGATGGGGTTGGGCGCGCCGCGATCCGCCCACGAGTGGCCGCCGGGGCCCTCCACCGTCACCCGCAGCCTCCGCGACCCGATGGCGCGGTGCACGATGCGGCGCACCCCCGAGCCGTCCAGCGCCACGAACGCCGCCGCCGTGCGCAGCGGCGATCCCTCGCGGAAGAGGTGCTTCACCCCGCGAAGGTCCCCCGTCCCCTCCTCCCCCACCGTCGCGACGAAGACGATGGGGCGGCGCGTGCGGACGCTTGCGGTGCGCACCAGCCGCGCCACGGCCAGCATTCCCGCCAGCCCGCGCGAGTTGTCGGTGATGCCGGGCGCGTAGATGCGGCCGCCGTCGAGGCGCGGCTCCACGTCGGTTCCGGCGGGGAAGACGGTGTCCAGGTGCGCGGCCACCACCACCGGCTCCGCGCCCGCCGCGCCTGGCAGGATGGCGAGCACGTTGCCGACCTCGTCGACCGAAGCATCGCGGTACCCGGCCTCGCGCAGGCGCTCCAGCACGCTCGCGCCACGCTCCCCCTCGCCGAACGGGGGCGCGGGGATGCGCACCAGCTCCAGCTGGTCGCGGAGCGTGGCGTCGTCGGTGCGGTGGGCCAGCTCGCGGACGGGACGGAGGGCGGAGGTCAGGGCGCGCTGCCGGTTGCGGTATCAGGGGCCGAGGGGATGATGATGCCGCGCGGCGGCGGGGCTGTCAACCGAGCCGCCGCGGGTTTCGCATCTGCCTGCCGTTCATTATGATGCAGGGCGTGCCCGAGCCCGGGGCGCCTCCCCTCAACCCCCGCCCGCGAGGATCGCATGCAGGAGCGCGACCTGGTCTTCGATTGGAACACGCAGGACGGCTCGTTCGACTATTCCACCCGGCGCGGCGTGCAGCTCAACGACGAGACGCTGCGCGACGGCCTGCAGTCGCCTTCGGTGACCGATCCGCCCATTGAGGACAAGATCCACCTCCTCCACCTGATGGCGGAGCTGGGGATCGCCGCGGCGGACATCGGCCTTCCCGGCGCCGGCCCGCGCGCGGTGCGAGACGTGGAAGCACTGGCGCGCGTAATTGCGGACGAGCGCCTCCCCATCAAGCCCAACTGCGCCGCCCGCACCGTCCGCGCGGACGTGCAGCCCATCGTGGAGGTGTCGCAGCGCACGGGGATCGCCATCGAGGCGGCGACCTTCATCGGATCGTCCCCCATCCGCCAGTACGCCGAAGACTGGACGCTGGACCGGATGCTGCGCGCCACCGAGGACGCGGTCAGCTTCGCCGTCGCCGAGGGGCTGCCGGTGATGTACGTGACCGAGGACACCACCCGCGCGAAGCCGGAGGTGCTCAGGGCGCTGTACGGCACCGCCATCAGCTGCGGCGCGCGGCGCATCTGCCTGGCGGACACGGTGGGGCACGCCACCCCACACGGCGTCCGCCGGCTGATCCGCTTCGTGATCGACGAGATCGTCAAGCCCAGCGGCGAGGACGTCAAGATCGACTGGCACGGCCACCGCGACCGGGGGCTGGGAATGCCCAACTGCCTGGCCGCCATCGAGGAGGGCGCGCACCGCATCCACGGCACCGCGCTGGGCATCGGCGAGCGCTGCGGCAACGCGGAGATGGACCTCCTCCTGGTGAACCTGAAGCTGCTGGGCCTGCACGACTGGGAGCTGTCGAAGCTCAACGACTACGTGCAGAGCGCCGCGCGCGCCTGCCGTGTGCCGCTGGCGTACAACTGGCCCGTCTTCGGCGAGGACGCCTTCCGCACCGGCACGGGCGTGCACGCCGCCGCCATCATCAAGGCCGAAGCCAAGGGCGACGCCTGGCTGGCGGACCGCATCTACTCCGGCGTCCCAGCGGGCCTCTTCGGCCTCTGCCAGAAGATCGACATCTCGCCGATGAGCGGCCTCTCCAACGTGCGCTACTGGATGCGTGCCCACGGCTTCGACGGCGACGACGACGCCCTCTGCAGCCACGTTTTCCAGCACGCCAAGACCGGCGACCGCACCCTCACCGACGCCGAGGTGGTCGCGCTGGTGGCCGCGTACCTGGCCGACTCGCCGGTCCTTCAGGAGACGCAGTGAGCGAATCCGAGCACGCGGGGGGAGTCGACGTCTACTGGCTCCCCCACTGCACCACCTGCCAGAAGGCCGTCCAGCACCTGCACGACCGCGGCGTCCCCATCACCTCCTTCCGCGATCTCAAGGCCCAGCCCCTGAAGCGCGCCGAGGTCGAGGACCTCGCCCGCAAAGTCGGCGGCGCGGAGAAGCTGTTTTCGAAGCGCGCGATGAAGTACCGCAAGCTGGGCCTCCGCGAGCAGACCCTCACCGAAGACGACCTCCTCCGCTTGATGACGGAGGAGTACACCTTCGTCGCCCGCCCCGTCATCGTCGCGGGCGACCGCGCGACGGCGGGGTTCTCGGCGAAGCGCGTGGATGGGCTGGTAGACTGAAGGTCTGAGGTGAGTGGGTCCGCGACTCAGAATTGCTCGCGGCGAGGCTTCCCGCGGTGCGGGTTCTATCCGCGCGAGAACCTGCCGAAGTGCGGTTTTAGCAGCGGAACGCGACTCCAATAATCGCGCAGGCGCGTGACATGTTCCGGTGGCATTGATTCGGCAGCTACCGACGTAGCCCAAGCGTTCGCAGCCTCATCCAGCGTCTGGTCTACCACCCGTAGGGTCTCCTTCGGGTCGCCCCCCGCCTTCACCGCAAGCCTCCCGAAGGCAGGTAGGTCAGTCTGAAAAGGATCCTTATTGCCCGCAAGATTCAATGCCAACTTGCGCTCACTTTCGTCGGGCCATGCGACTGTCGCCACCTGATCGTACAACGGAGACAGCACCGCGGCCACGTCATCCGGATAGAGCAGTGACCAGTTTTTGAGATGCGCGTCCATATTTCCTGAGGCGATCATGAACGCGAGGCGACGGATGTATTCGAGGTAACCTTCAAATCCCACTATCTGACGCACCAGCCCTGCAGCCCCGTCATACGTGATTTGTTCATACTTGTGAGACGGAGGTAAATTGACGACTTGTGCGAAATCCTCCTGGTGTATCCTTCGCATCCCTTCTCGGTCGTATCGCCGGATCATGAATGCGTCGGTACCCTCCGGTGCGAACGGACGCAAAACGGATGGCATCGTCTCCAGCGGTACCACTTGGCAGTCGGGAACGTCCATGCCGGTCGCCCGAGCCCACTGCATCGTCGCATACTCGTTCTCCACGAGTCGCGTAAAGCGTCGCGACTCGAGCTTTACGATCCAGTCACCGAGTTGACCGTGCACTGGAAGGGAGATTTTCTCGCTTTCCCTCAGAACGGAAAATTTCATTTGAACGCCGGGGAGCGAGAAGCGAAGACCAAGGTCTTCCGGTTCTCGACCTCCAAGGGGTTCTTTTCCGTTCCGCTCTCCGAGGATTTCGTCAGAATCCGCAAACAGCCCGGCATCTACTGCGGCGGGTAGCACTTCCACCGCACCGGGCAGATCCCGTCCTACCGCTACCAAGATGGGGAGATCCGCATCTGCGTCTAGGTTAAGTGAACGGCGCAACAAGTCGCGGAGAGCTCCCTCCGGAACGAGATTGGCGAAAAACGGAGGGATCGAGTCGCGCTTACCACGGTAAGTCCGGTGTAAGTCGTCCTCGAAGTACTGTCCCAAGACCGGCCGGCGAGGCAAACGACGATAGTCCTCCGAGAACCGGAAGGACGAGCGGTTCTGGACTTCGTCATGTGCCACTTGGCCCACAGAGATTTCATGAAGATGTACATCGTAGTGGGCCATCAGTCCTCCTGGCCTGCATCGGCAAGTATGTACTGGAGCGAAGGCCGGTCATTCCGGTCCCACGCCGCCAACCGACGCGCAAGGTCGCGGACTGCCCGCTCGATTTCGGCTTTACGATGCTGAAGAAATTCTTCAGGCCTGCCGGACAGGAGCGCCGCGTGCGCGTCCCCACATATGGCATGAGAAGCGAGGACGTCGGTAAGCCGCTCCTCGCGGAGCGCGAGCAATTCCTTGCGAGCACTTCCGAGCCCAGGAAGGAGTATCCGGTTTGCCGGGCTGCGGGCGAGGCCAGAATGGTGTGGAATTATGCTGCGGAACGCGGCCGCATCCCGCTCTTCGATGAGAGCGGCAACATCGATGGGGCGACCGTCATGCAGATCGAGAGGATTGAGCGATGTCATCCCGAGCAGCGCTATCCTGCTTTCAGCGGCCCGGGCGTCGAATCGGGCAGGCAGGGCGAAGTCAGCGGGCTCAGAGTTTGGGACGAGCGCCAGTAGCGACTGAACGCTACTCTCCTCGTCGTCTGCATCAATCACGGCTACACCGCGTCGCAGGAGAGTCCGCTCATCATAGAAGGCGGTTGTGAGTAACGTACGCCAGATCCAACGCGCAAGCAGTTGGAGGGACCGGGCGCTTGGGTCAGGGAAGAGGTGGAAGAAACGTGTGAGGACAACAAGCGGCAGTGATCTGGGAAGCAGCCGCAGATGGGGGACTTCCGCGTACCTCCTCAAGAAGGATAAAACACGCCGGATCGCCGGCAACGCGTCTCGGACAGCATCACGGAGAACGTCCGGGTCTTTCCGGTAGTGCTCTGCAAAACTTCTGGTGACGTCCAGTCCTTTGTACGCTATGAGGCAGGAGTGAAGCTGCTCCTCGTCTGGCCGGCCCATCCCTAACTGCTGAAGTTCGGAAGCCAAGTCGCTCAACGTGGTCGGCCGGTCGGCGGAGTCTCCGAAGAGAGCATCATGTACCTCTTTCCACTCCAGAGCTTTGCCGGAATTGTTCGTGCGGAAAAAGATATCCTTCAACAACTCTTCGTCATCCGTCTCTACTACGTAGAGCGGAACGCGGTACTGTCGTAGCCGCGTTCCTGCTTGGAACACGGAGGTACGGAGGGACGCGTCACCAGAATGCGGCCAGCTAAAAATCCATTCGCTTAGATCGGATGCATCGAGTAGATGAGCAACTGGAACCCAGGTGCTGGGAATATCTCCACTCTTAGGCGGGGCGTGGAAGCTTTGGTTGGCGGCGTCAAAGTATACAACGTGTGGATCGACCGGTGTCGACGGCACCGGCGTGGGACGCGCTAGTCCTGCCGCAAGCGCGGTAAGTCGTTGTTGCCCGTCGATCACCCACAGCGCGGACGGCGTTTCCGGGGCATCGATGCGTAACGGGCCTATCTTGATGGACGCCGCATCTGCTGCGCCTTTGCGGAGGAGCAGAGATCCGATAGGATATCCACGATAGATGCTCTCAAAAAGAGAGATTACGTCAGTAGGGCCCCATTTGAGGCCACGCTGGAATGACGGGATTCTGACGGTTCCTCGCGTCACTCTGCCTACCAAGTCCTCGACGGTCTCCGTGTCCGCCTCGGGTCGCACCGCAAGATGTTTGGAATTAGTCATCATCGTTGTCCTGTTTGGCTTTTCTTCGGTGGGAATTATAGCCTTACGTAATCGTACAAACAAGGATCACGGTGCGCTTATCCCCTGGAGGTATCTACCTCGTTCGAGTCGATGCGGAGTGCGGAGTAACCAAGACGCGTGTCGAGCCGAGATCCGCCGCCGCGTGACGCTATGGGGCTATCACATCAGCTCGCTGCAGTTCGAAGGCTTACCGCGCGAGCACCGGGATCTCGCCGAGGGTGGAGTACAGGTCGCCCCAGAGGCGTGCGACGGGCCGAAGGGCGACGCTGTCGGCGAGGAGGGTGGCGGGGATCAGCGGGGCGGCGTCGGAGAGGCGGACGCGCAGGACCTCGCCGATGACGAGCGTGTTGACGGAGCCTTCCAGCTCCACCTCCTTGAACAGCCGGCACTCCAGCACGGCGGGGCAGTCCGCAACGTAGGGCGCGCCCACCGATTCCGCCTGCGCGGCTAGCAAGCCAGCGCGCTCGAACTCATCGACCTCCGGCCCGTACTCGCCGGAGGTCGTGTTCATCTGGGGGAGCTGCGGCTCGGTGACGACGTTGATGCAGAAGACGCCGGTCTCGCGGATGTTGCGGAGGGTGTCCTTGGGCTCGCCGCGGCGGCTGCCAATGGAGATGGAGATGAGGAACGGTGTGGCGCTGACCGCGGCGAAGTAGCTGAACGGCGCCAGGTTCCGCGCGCCCGCCGCCGACTGCGTGGAGACCCACGCGATGGGGCGGGGCACGACCAGCGAGGTGAGGAGCTGGTAGCGCTCGCGGTTGGAGAGCGCCCCCGTGTCCAGGATCATCCCGGGCGCGCCACTTCGGCCTGGATCCAGGCGCGGGCATCGCGCGCCTCGTCCGGCGAGATGCCGTGGCCCATCGGGTAGTCGCGCGTCTCCAGCTCCGCGCCGGCGGACTGCAGGAGCCCGCGCCCCTCGATAGCGAGGTCGAAGGGGATCTGCGGGTCCATCGTCCCATGCCCCCACCAGAAGCGCGTCCCCGCAACCGATTCCGGGGTGGGGCGCACGCTGGGATGGTCGGCCAGGAAGCCGCTGAAGTTCATCACCATCGGCGCCGCGCCGGGATTGCGGAGCGCGTACGCCATCGACATCACCCCGCCCTGCGAGAAGCCGCCGAGGACGAGGGGGCCCGTCTTCACCGGGAGTGTGGCGCGGATCTCGGAGAGGAAAGTGCCGAGCGCGTCCTGGCTTGCCTCGAAGCTCTCCGGCTCGGGGCGGTTGCGGCCGAGGAAGCGGTACCACGCCCATCCCGGCCCGTAGCCCCACGGCACGCCGGAGTGCGGCGCCTGCGGAGTGATCACGACGGCACCCGGGGCGATGTGCGGCGCCAGCCCCGCAAGGTCGAAGCGGTCGCTCCCGCGGCCGTGGAGGAGCACCACCAGGGGTGCCCCGTCCTGCACCCCCTCGGGGATGGACCGCTCGTACAGGAGCGTCGCGCTCATCGCGCGCCGGCCTCGATCTGATCGAGGGCACGGCTCTGGAACGGGTGCCGCCCGATCGCCGCGATTCCGCCCATCAGGAGGAGGAGCGAGACGACCACGCCGGTGAGCCCATACTTGTAGGCGCGCTGCGAGTCCGCCTCGCGCTTGGCCCATGCGGAGAGCACCGTCGCGGCGGCCACCGCAAGGAGGTTCATGATCAGGTGCCCCATCAGCGCCGGGTACCAGCGCCCGAGCACGATCATGATGATCCCCAGCACGACCTGCAGGTGGAGCGAGCCGGTGTAGGCCGCGGTGGAGATGCGCGCGGGGCGGTCGTACGGGCGCTTCCCGGAGAGCCCGCGCGCCAGGATGACGATCGCCGCGATCCCGGCGAGGAGCACCAGGTAGCGAAGCCCCGAGTGGGCGTAGTAGACCATGTTCATGCGGTGTCCGCCTGGATTCGGGCTGGTTTGGGGCCGTCCGTGCGGCCAGGCGGGACAATGTAGCGTGGAGCTTCGGCACTGCAACTGCTTGCCTCACACAGAGACACAGAGGACACGGCAAGAAACAACAGAAAGGGCTTTCCTCCGCGGCTTGTTGTTTCCTCTGTGTTCTCTGTGTGAAGCTTTGTTCTTTACTCCTGCACGTTCTTGACGAACATCTCCTGCACGAGCGCGTTGAACTCGCGCTGCATCTCGTCGTGCTGCTTCTCGCAGGTGCGGCCGATCTCGGCAAGGCGCGGCTCGCCGATGCGCTCGCCCACGGCGGCAAAGGTGGCAAAGGTGTCCTGCGCCTGGCGGATCATGACGATGTCCTCCACGATGCGCAGGAAGTCGTCGTTGCGCACCGCGTCGGCCACGTCCTTCGCCTTCCCCAGCACGAACCCGAGCGCGTTCTTGAGCGCCTCGCCGCCGGGCTCGCCGAGCGTGGCGCGGTACTCCTCGATCATCGTCTGGTGCTGGCGCATCTGCGGGATGTAGCGCGTGCATAGCTCGCGGAAGCGCGCGTCCTGCGCCTGCTTCTCGTGGTCTTCCAGGCTCTCCAGCAGCGTCCTGTGCTGCATCACGTTGTTGCTGACCTGGGCGATCAGGAAATCGCGTCCTTTGTGCATTACGACATCTCCATCTCTCGTTTCCGTCCATCACACCGCACCTCATTGCACGGCGGAGCGCCTCCCCGTTGCATAGGGTATGCCGCAGGTTTGGCGTTCCGCCCCACTCGGGCCGCCGTTAGTACCGTGTAGCGCCCTTGGTGGCGGAGGTGTGGCGTTGATGATCCCGGGTTCGCGGTACGGAGTATCTGGTGTGGAACGCACACACCGGAGACGAGTATGGATGCGGAAGATATACCTGGGCGGGGACCTTAGCCGTGGATTCGTACCGGGCCGCGTCGGACCGGCACCGCCAGGCGCGCCTCGAAGCGTACGATGCCGCCCGAAACGACGTGATCGCGAATCTCGGGATCGGACCCGAACTCCGGCTTGCGGACATCGATGCGACGGCTCTCGTGGAGTGGGAGCGAAGCTGGGCGCGTCGCAAGCACCCCCGTGGTGTGGGAGGATGGAATTGGCCCGAGCTCGTCCGCGCGCTTCCAAAACGCGCCGCCGTGCTCCCGATGGCGGTCTGGTATGGCTCCGACCTGTGTGGGCTGGCACTCGGTCAGGCGTCACGCTCCCGCGCCGGTGGGCTGCGGCACACATTTACGCTGACATTTGTCGAGAGACGTCCCGAGCCGCCTCCGGTTCGGCTTCGGGGCGTCATCATCCGGGTGGCAATTGCTGTGGCGGAGAATTACGGGCGCGTGATAGGCTCGACCCGATTGGTCCTGCGCAACCCCGATCGCCACCTGGTTGCCCATTATGAGGTCCTGGGCTTCAAGGTTGTTCAGGATTTGCAGGGGCCGCGATACTGCTTGAAGGAGATCTGATCATGGATAAACAAGCACCGCCAGCACGCCGGGCGAAGCATCGGGTGAAAGCCCGCGGGCTTCTCAACCGTCTGCGCTACGACATTCCGGCTCCGCCGCCTGAGGTTGCCCGGGCGCGGATACTGAGCAAGCCCTTGTTCTTCGCATCGCTCAGCGCAGAGGCGATCGAGATGTGGAGGAACTACGATGGCCCTGAAGTCCTCGGCCCGCCTCCGAAGCAGGAGCGCGAATAGACAGTGAAGCACCCGTGCGGGACTTACACGGGCGCTTCAGGCCGGCCGAGCTTCGGGCGGCTACTCCGTGCTCAGCTCCTCGTTGACCTCCTCGCCGGCGGCGGAGGCGCGGGGCTGGGTGCTGGCGTCGGCCTCGGCGCGGATCTCGGCGAGGGCGTCGGAGGCGATCCAGCCGCGGGAGACGGCGTGCTCGGCGGCGGCAAGGGTGTCGTCGGCCAGCACGAGGGCGCTCCCGGCCTTCTCCACCTCCGCGGCGAGGGCGCGGATGGCTTCCACGCGCTCCGGCCGCGCCTCCACGTTGCGGATGTAGACGGCGGGAATGCGGTTCGGGTAGCTGTGCACGACGCGCGAGTAGATCTCCGGATCCTCCTGGCTGGTGTCGCCCACCAGGATGAAGGGGAGGGTGGGGTAGTGGGTCATGATCCGCTCGATCGCCCTCATCTTGTGCTCCTCGTTGGAGGTGGGGAGCACTTCGCCGGAGAGCCCCCAGTCGCGCAGGAGGAGGGGGCCGAGCGGGATCTTTTGGAGCGTCAGGAACTCCGCGAGGAGGTCGTGCAGGTTCCAGGGGCTGCTGGAGACGTAGAAGATCGGGTTGAACGGCGCCGCGCCCGTGCCGTGCTGGAGCGCGCGGTAGAAGGCCGCCACGCCCGGGAAGGGCGCGCGCGTGCGGGCGTTGCCGAAGAAGACCGTGCGCGCCATGCGCAGCTTGGACGCGACGCCGGTGCGGATCACCGTGTCGTCCAGATCGCTGATCACCCCGAACGCGCTCGCGGCCGGCGGCACCATGACGTGCGCCAGCGTCCGCACGGGCTCGTCGCCCTCGAGCGGCTCCAGCAGCTCCAGCACGACTTCGTGCCAGATGGCGTTGGGGGCAAAGGGGGGGCGCGGATCCACCTCGCACTCGAAGTACCCCTCGTCGTCCGTCGTCACGGTGCGTTCGCCGCCGGCGAAGACGACGCGGACGCGGGCGCGCGGCACCTCGTCGCTCTCGAAGCGCTGGACCATGGAGGCCAGGTTCAGCCACACGCTGTCCGCCGCGTCGGCCGCCGGGATGGGGGAGCCGCGCAGCACGCG
Organism: Longimicrobium sp.; assembly: GCA_036389135.1. Taxonomy (NCBI): domain Bacteria; kingdom Pseudomonadati; phylum Gemmatimonadota; class Longimicrobiia; order Longimicrobiales; family Longimicrobiaceae; genus Longimicrobium; species Longimicrobium sp. The sequence goes on along the minus strand of DASVQP010000035.1, from coordinate 23,305 downwards.
CCCACGCACGAAGGCCCGCTCCGGCGTCCCGTAGCCGCGGTACGCGTCGATGCGCGCCACCTTCCCCGCGCCCCCGGTGGCGCCGAGTCGTCGCCGCTGCTCGTCGATCTTGTTGTCCACGCGGTCCAGGAAGCGCCCGAACGCCTTGTTCCAATCGGCCATCGTCAACGGTCTCCGCGTTCTTCGTCGCTCCACTCGCGGGGCTTGTCCGAGATGGGCTGTAGGATGATGAAGCTCAGCACGATCATCCCCAGCAGCACCAGAACCCCGATCCCCTGGCCCACGCGGGGCATCATGTGCGCCACCTGAATGGTCAGGTAGGTCACAGCGGCCCAGATGATGGGACCCGTGATGGCGGAGAAGCGCCCCACCATCCCGTACAGCCCGTAGAACTCGCCGACGCGGGCCGGCGGGGTCAGGCGCAGCATGTAGGGGCGATCCGCGGCCCACACGCCGCCCAGCGCCAGGCCCGCGGCGCACGCGACCACGTACAGGCACCAGAGCGGGAGCCCCACGATGCCGACCGCTCCCGCGAAGGTGAAGATCGCCATCCACGCGATCAGCACGAGGTTCAGCGTGCGGCGCGGGCCGTGGCGGTCCGTCATCCATCCCCAGAAGAAGCCGCCCAATACCGCAAAGGTGATGGCGGACATGAGGATGAACTGCGCCTGCTTCTGCCCCTCCGCCTCCGTCATCCCCGTGCTGACGGCGACGTTGACCGTGTACAGCGCCATGATGGAGATCACGGTGTTGATGGCGTCCGTGTAGAAGACGCGGCCCACGAGGAAGCGCACAAGGCCTGGGTAGCGCTGTCCCTCCTTGAGCGTGCGGATGGTCTGCGAGGTGGAGTCGCGCACCATCGCCCAGCCGATGGGGCGGGGACGCGGGTTGCCGCGCTCGCGCACGAAGAGGAAGCAGGGGATGGAGAGGAGGAGGAAGGCGACCGCGATGGCGGTGAAGAGCAGCGGCTTGTTACCCGTGCCAAGCAGGATGCCCATCCCGACCGCGAAGTAGGAGCCGAGGTACCCCACGCCGACTCCGATCCCGCCGATGCGGCCGCGGTTCTCCTCGGTGCTGACCTCGGGGAGGAGCGCGTCGTAGAACTGGAGCCCCGCCTGGTACGCCACGTTGGCGACGACGAAGCAGACGGCCGTGGTGTAGAAGCCGGAGCGCGCCAGGAGCGCCGTGAACGCGACGCAGATCGTCGTGCTGACGATCAAAAAGGGCATCCGCCTGGGCGCTCGGTCCGTCATCGCCCCCAGCAGCGGCGAGAACATGAAGATGAGCGCCATCGAGATCGCCGTGATGATCCCGTACGTGGTGTCCGCGCGCGTGGCCCCCACCTGGTCGCGCACCCAGAGGGAGAAGTAGAGCGAGATGACGCCCATCGAAAAGATGGTGTTCGCCAGGTCGTACAGCACCCAGCTCGCCACCGAGATGCGCCTGATCTCGTGCGGCGCCTTGTGCGGCACCGTTTCGGGAGGCGGCGCGGCGATTCCGGGCTCGAGCATGGGGTGGGGCTCCGATTTGGGATTCAGGGGAGGGCCAGCGGCTCGCGGGTCTCTTCCCAGAGCGCGTTGAGTCGCTTTGCGAGCTCGCGCTGGCGGGCGCGCAGCTCGTCCAACGTCCGGCGTCTGCGTGCGCGCAGGATGAAGCGCCGCGCCTCGCCGGTCGCGCGCTGCCAGCGGTCGCGCACGTGCAGCGTCACCAGACCGATCGCGGGGAGCACGAGGAGCGCCGCCAGCCCGGCCAGGATGCCGACGCGCCAGCCGGCGACCGCCGCCAGCGCCACGATCCACACCAGGTGAATCACCGAGCCGAGGAGCAGCTTGGTGGTGGCCTGCATGTCGTGGCTCGGCTTCGTCAGCGCGGCGGCGGGGCGCGTGGCGCGGTACGGGATGAAGAAAAGAATCGTGCCCACCGCGGAGATGGGGACGCCCAGCGCGAAAAAGACGAGCTGGCGCACGATCCACCGGGCGGCGAGGTCGGCGCGATTGCCGGCCCTGAGCTGTTCGGGCGTCATCCCGAGCACCTCGAGGGAGCGGGCGTGCTCGGCCACCTCGTGCGCCAGCGCTGTCCAGGGCCCGCGCTCGTCGTGGCGCAGGCGGGCCAGCGACGCCGCGGCCTCGCGCATCCGCCGTACGCGCGCCGCGGGAGAAGGGTCGGTGGGCGTCTCGGCGGAAAAGATGCCCTCTGCGGCTTCCAGGAGCGGCGCGTCCTCCCAGCGGTCCAGGTTGATCGTCACGCGGCGGATCGCCTCGTCGATGCGGTCCGTCAGCTCGCCCACGGCGGCGCGGTCGCCTTCGCCGCGCGCGGCAAGGTCATCCCAGGCCACGGGCTCGCCCACCACCAGCATCCCCTCGGAGCGGAACGATTCCTTTTCGCGGAACACGAGCCCGACGGGCACCACCGGGAATGCTCCGCCGATCCGCGCCGCGGCGCCCAGCGCGATGCGTGCGGCCCCCGTCTTCAGCGGCGCGAGCGACGGGCTGGTGTGGCTGATGCCCTCGGGGAAGATCCCCACTGCGTCGCCGGCCGCGAGCGCCTCGTGCGCGGCGCGAAAGGTGTCGTCGTTGCCGCTCATGGCGGCGGGGTCATCCTGCTTGCGGTACACCGGAATCGCCCCCGCGCCGCGGACGAGCCACCCCACCTGCCCGTCGTCAAAGAGGGGCGCCTTCGCCAGGAACCGAACCGGCCGCCCCGCCACCGCCACCACCGCCGCGGGATCGAGCAGCGAGTTGGGATGGTTCGCCACCAGCAGAACCGGCCCCCTCGACGGCACGCGCTCGCCCGTCACGTCGAGCCGGTAGAACACCCGGAGCGCGAAGCGGGAAAGGGGCGAGAAGATGGGGAGGAGCCACACGGTGCGGATCGTGAGCGGCGGGGGAGGATTTCCGGCGGGACGCGAAATATCGCGACGCCTGTTGATGGGCGAAAGCCCGCGCGTAGATTGACTCGCCTATGAACCAACCCGATCGCACCGAGCCGCCGCCCGCGAAGGCGTTCGTGCCGCGCCCCTTCCGCCCCGCGCGCTGGCTGCCGGGCGCGCACGGCCAGACCGTCGCCGGGCGCTACCTGCGTGAGCGGACCGGCGTGCACTACCGGCGCGAGCGCATGGAGACGGAGGACGGCGACTTCGTGGACCTGGACTGGGCCACGGTCGAAGGGATCGCGCTCCCGGCCGCCGCGCCGCTGGTGCTGCTGGTGCACGGCCTGGAGGGGAGCGCCAGCTCGTCGTACATGCTGGAAAGCTGCCGCGCCCTGGCCGAGTGCGGTCTGCGCGCCGTGGCGATGAACTTTCGCTCATGCAGCGGCGAGCCGAACCGCGCGCTCCGCTTCTACCACGCGGGCGACACGGCGGACCTCTCCGCCGTTCTTCGCCACCTGCGCGAGCGCGAGCCGGACGTCACCTTGGGCGCGCTCGGCTTCTCGCTGGGCGGCAACGTCCTTCTCAAGTACCTCGGAGAGCGGGGGGAGGGTTCCGCGGTGCGCGCGGCGGCGGCGGTGTCGGTGCCGTTCGACCTCATGGCGGGCGCGGAGTACATGGACGCCAGCTTCATGGGCCGCAGGTACACGGAGGTGCTCCTGCGCTCCCTCCGCCGCAAGTTCGGCGACAGGCAGGCGGAGATCGGGGACCGCTGCGACGCACGGCGCGCGCTCTCTTCGCAATCCTTCCGCGACTTCGACGATGCGGTGACGGCGCGTCTGCACGGCTTCCGCGACGTGGCGGACTACTACGGGCAGTCCAGCTCGGCGCAGTTTCTCTCCGCCATCCGCGTGCCCACGCTCCTGGTGCACGCCGCGGACGACCCGTTCGTCCCGCCGCACGCCATCCCCCGCGAAGCGGTGGAGGCCAATCCCAGCCTCACGGCGGTCTTTACGGAGCGCGGCGGGCACGTGGGGTTCATCCAGGGCAAGCCGTGGGCGCCGGAGTTCTGGGCGGAGCGCGAGGCGGCGCGTTTTCTGGCCGAACGGCTCCCGCACCCGTAATCTGCTGCACGCGGCGGTACGCGCTTCGCGTTGTGGCGCGGACCGCCGTCGGACTGTGGCCCCGCCGTGACACGTAGGGGGTACAGTATGGCGAGGCGGTCATCGCCCCCGGCGGGCGCGCATCTTCGGTGAGCCCCGGATCACCTGTCGAACACGGAACGAACGGATGTCGGAAGGACTGGACTTGCAGGAGCAGCAGGCGCAGTGGGGATGCACGGTGGAGGAGCGGTTCAGCCACCGCCTTCCGCTCAACGTCCCCAGCCGCAACAACCGCAAGGTGGCGGCGCTCATCCAGCGCATCAACCAGGACGAGGAGCTGTATTCCCTCTGGCTCGCGGCGAACGTCAACGCGGTTGAGCGGCTGGGGATGACGGATCACGGGCCGGTGCACGTCAAGATCGTGATGAACATCGCCACCAAGCTGCTGCGCATGCTGCTGGAGCGCGGCGCCAAGCCCGGCGTGGTGGAGAACTACGGGATGGGGAACGACGACGCCGAGGTGGTGGTCGTCATGGCGGCGCTCTGCCACGACCTGGGGATGTCGATCCACCGCGCGGACCACGAGGGCTTCTCGCTCTTTGTAGCCCAGGCCAAGATCAAGGAGCTGCTCTCCGAGCTGTACGACGTCCGCTCCGCCACCATTCTGCGCTCGGAGATCCTGCATGCCATCATCGCCCACCGCTCCGGCGGCAAGCCGCTGACGCTGGAGGCGGGGATCGTGCGCGTGGCGGACGCGCTGGACATGGCCAAGGGCCGCTCGCGCATCCCCTTCGCCACGGGAGCGGCGAGCATCCACTCCGTCTCCGCCGCGGCGATCGAGGCGGTGCACATCGAGCCCGGCGTCACCAAGCCGGTGCGCGTGCGGATCGAGATGTCCAACTCCGCCGGCGTCTTCCAGCTCGACCAGCTCTTTCGCGAGAAGCTCAAGGGGAGCGGCCTGGAGCCGTACATCGAGCTCGAAGCGCTGATCGAGGGCGAGGCAGAGAAGCGGCTGGTGACATCCTTCCAACTCTAATGCCGTTTCTCACTAATCCGTGTGCATTGGAGGAAAGGGTCTCACGCGAAGACGCAAAGGCGCAAAGAAAGTACTTCCGTGCTTTCCTTCGCGTCTTCGCGCGTTTGCGTGACATCTTGATTCCTTGAGTTTGCACAGAACTTCCGCCGCCCGCGCTCCTCGCCGGATTTCTCCCCTTCGACCCCTGACCTGATGCGCGTCCTGATCACCGGCGGCGCCGGCCTGCTCGGCGGTACGCTAATCTCCACCGCGCGCGATGGCGTGGAGGTGCACGCTACGCAGCGCCGCACCCCCGTCTCCGGGGCCGCGGCGCACACCGTGGACCTGGCCGACGCGCCCGCGGTCGCCGCGTTGCTTGAACACCTGCGCCCCGATGCGGTGATCCACACGGCGTACTGCAAGGAGGATCCGGAGCGCGACATCGTGGCCGCCTCGCGCGCGGTCGCGGAGGGGTGCGCGGGCATCAGCGCCGCGCTCGTGCACGTGAGCACGGACCTGGTGCTGGACGGCGAGCACGCCCCTTACGACGAGTCCGCCGAGGCGGCGCCGATCGAGGAGTACGGGCGCTGGAAGGCAGAGGCGGAGCGCGTCGTGCTGGCCGCCGCGCCGGATGCGGCCATCGCGCGCACCTCCCTCATCGTTCGCGCCGACCCGCCGGACGCCCTCACCGCGCGCCTCGTTGAGTCGCTCCGCGCGGGCGAGCCGTCGCGCCTGTACGTGGACGAGCTGCGCTGCCCGATCTTCGTGGAAGATCTCGCCCGCCAGCTCTGGGAGATCGCTGCCCTCCCCGCGGAACGGCGCTCGGGCGTGTGGAACCTGGTGGGTCCCGAAGCGGTGAGCCGCTTCACGATCGGCACTCTGATCGCGCGCCGCTTCGGGCTCGATGCATCGCTCCTGACGCCCGCGCTCAACGCCACCCATCCCGCGCCTCGCCCCCGCGACCTGCGCCTTCTCACCCCCCGCGCCGACCGGGAGCTGACCACGCGCGCGCGCACGATCACGGCGGCGCTGGTAGGGCCCCCACCCCCGCTCGTCACCTCGCGGCCCCTCCCCCAATAACTACCTGGGGGAGGGGCGTTTGGCACGGTTTGGTGCGGTTTGCGGGGGGGCGTTGCGGGGGAGGGCACGGGCAGCCACGTGGGGCGGCCCCTACCGGGTTCGGTGCGAAGGGGTGGGGATCGAGGTGGAGGAAAGGGTGGGCAGACACGCAGTTCTGCCCCTACGAGATCGTGCGGCGAGCGGAGATCGGGGTGGGGCGAGGGTGGGCGCGATGAATCGCGCCCCTACCAGAGATGCCGTGGCAGGGGCGGAGTGCACCTTTTCCCCCGCTTGCGGTGGAGAGGGCCGGGGAGAGGGGGAACCCGCGTGCCTCGACGCCGGCCGGCGGCGCACCGACGTTCGCCCCCTCTCCCACGGCTGTTTGTGGGAGAGGGTGGCAGCTGTAAGCTGCCGGGTGAGGGCCCTACCCCAGCCGCCCTTCCAGCAGCTCGCGCACCCGCTCCGCGTTCGCGGTGCCGCCGGTGCTGCGCATCACCTGGCCGACGAAGAAGCCGATCAGGCCCGTCTTGCCGGCGCGGTACTCGGCCACCTTGGCGGCGTTGGCGGCGACCACCTGGTCCACGACGGGCACCAGCGCGGCGTCGTCGCTCACTTGGCGAAGGCCGCGGCGCTCCACGATCTCGCGCGGGTCGCCGCCATCGCGCGTGAGCTCGGCGACGACCGTCTTGCCGGCGGCGCTGGAGATGGTGCCGTCCTCCACCATCCGCACGACCTCGGCGAGCTGCGCGGGGCCGAAGGCGATCTCGTTGATCCCGCGCTCCTTCAGCTCCACGAGCAGGACGTTGACGATCCAGTTCGCCACCGGCTTAGGCGCGGCGCCGAGGGCGACGGTGCCCTCGAAGAGCGTCGCGAAGCCGGGGTCGCGCGTGAGCAGGTCCGCCTCCACGGGCGCGAGGCCCAGCTCGCTCTCGTAGCGGGCGCGCGCCGCCTCCATCTCGGGCGTGCGGGCGACCTGCGGGGCGGCGGGGCGCTCCTCCGGCCTCGGGCCCGCGTTCGCGGCCCGCTTCACCAACTTCTCCGCTCTCAATTCCGGCCGTGACTTCACCGGCTGCGCGGCCTTGCCCCACGTGTCGCGCAGGGTGACGGTGCGGTTGAAGACGAGGTGGTCGGCCGACGAGTCCACGACGTCCGAGCAGAAGTAGCCCGTGCGCTCGAACTGGTAGCGGCTCCCGGGCGGGTCGTCGCGCACGCCGGGCTCGATGCGCGCGCCCTGCACCACCACGAGCGACTCGGGGTTCAGGTGCTCCTTGAAGTCGCCCTCGCCCGCCTCGGGATGGGGGACGGAGAAGAGGCGGTCGTACAGGCGCACCTCGCAGGGGCGCGAGTGCTCGGCCGAGACCCAGTGGATCGTCCCCTTCACCTGCCGCCCGTCCGGCGTGTTGCCGCCGCGCGTCTCCGGGTCGTACGAGCAGCGCAGCTCCACGATCTCGCCGTGGGCATCCTTGACCACCTCGTCGCAGCGGATGACGTACCCGTAGCGCAGCCGCACCTCACCGCCCGGGGAGAGGCGGAAGAAGCCCTTGGGCGGGTCCTCCATGAAGTCGTCGCGGTCGATGAACAGCTCGCGCGCAAAGGGGAGCGGGCGCGAGCCCTCGTTGGGCACGTCGTGCGGCCAGTACGGCGCGTCAAGCTCCTCCGTCTGCCCTTCCGGGTAGTTGGTGAGTACGACGCGCAGCGGGCGCAGCACGCATAGCACGCGCGGCGCGCGGTGGTTGAGGTCGTCGCGGACGGCGAACTCCAGCTTGGCGATGTCGATGCGGCTGTTGAACTTCGCCACCCCCATCCGCTCCCAGAACGCGCGGATCGCTTCCGGCGTCACCCCGCGGCGGCGGAAGGCGGCCAGCGTCGCCATGCGCGGATCGTCCCAGCCGCTCACGTACCCGCCCTTCACCAGCTCCAGCGACTTGCGCTTGCTGGTGATGGTGTACTCCAGCTCGCCGCGCGCGAACTCGTACTGGTGCGGCCGCGCCGGCGCCCCGCCCTCGGAGCGCACGAAGTCCTGCCAGTGGTCCACCGTCCAGTCGTAGACCGCCCGGTTGTTGTCGAACTCCAGCGTGCACAGCGAGTGCGTGATCCCTTCGATGGCGTCTTCGATGGGGTGCGCGTAGTCGTAGAGCGGGTAGATGCACCACGCGTCGCCCGTGCGGTAGTGGTGCGCGTGGCGGACGCGGTAGAGCAGGGGGTCGCGCAGCAGCATGTTCTTCGACGCCAGGTCGATCTTCGCGCGCAGCACGTGCGAGCCGTCCGGGAACTCGCCCGCGCGCATGCGGCGGAAGAGGTCCAGGCTCTCCTGGGGCGTGCGGTCGCGGAAGCGCGTGGGGAAGCCCGGCTCCGTCACCGTGCCGCGCGCCTCGCGGATCTCCTCCTCCGTGGAGCTGTCCACGTACGCGAGCCCCTGCGCGATCAGGAACTCGGCGAAGCGGTACATCTCCTCGAAGTAGTCCGCCGCGTAGTAGATCCTGTCGCCGAAGTCCGCGCCCAGCCAGCGCACCGTGTCGATGATCGACTCGACGTAGCTGACGTCCTCCGTCTCGGGATTGGTGTCGTCGAAGCGCAGGTTGAAGCGCCCGCCCGTCTCCTTTGCGATCCCGTAGCTCAGCAGGATCGCCTTCGCGTGCCCAATGTGCAGGTACCCGTTTGGCTCCGGCGGGAAGCGCGTGACGATCTCGCTGTAGCGCCCGTTGCGCAGGTCCTCGGCGACGATGGCGCGGATGAAGTCGTGCGACGGCGTATTCTCGTCCGCGGCGGGGCGCGGCTCGCTCGGTTTCGTGGTCACGTTTCCAGTATCGCGGATGCCGTATCCTACCATGATCGCGGGTAGAATACGGCACCGGGAAGGCGGATACAACTCGCCGCGTCGCGCACACCGTACTCGTTGCGTCCACAGCACGAACAAATACCGAACAAGGACCGAAGATTGCGAGACACGTATTTACGGTCTGAAGTTGTTGACCGCGTCCACTTACAGCGGAGGATAGCAGGATGACATGCGTTCAAAGTCCCTACCCGTGCCACGTACCTGAGTACGCGCTCACGGGACCCCAGGTGGAGCCGGAAGCCAGCTTCTGGAACCACTGCCCCCAGCTCCGCGTGATCTCCATCAAGGAGCTGATCTCGGTGACGGACGACCCCAGCAACCCGGGGTACTTCCCCCCCTACCCGGACGTCTGCACGCCGGAGGGGCAGGACGAGATCAAGAAGGAGTTCGAGGAGCTGGTGCAGCTCTGGCAGCTGCGCGACGAGCCGTGCAGCCTGGAATCCGCCACGGGCGGGTGTCCGGCGCTCACCGCGTGGCCGTGCGAGCCGATCAAGGAGCTTCCGAAGGCGTTCGGGTGCCGTGCGCCCATCAGCCGCCTGTTCAACCTGATGCCGCCCGCCCTGGGGGCCGTGCAGGTCAACCGGCTCCCCGGCCAGCAGGTGATCCGCACGGGGCGCGGGATGGCTCGCGCGGTGGAGTCGGAGACGCCGGGAATCTTCCACCGGCACGCCCTCAACTACCTCATCACCACGCGGTCGTGGTCGCCCCCGCGGCAGGCGCTCATCTGGGCGGCGCTGGATGTGGCCATCGCCAGCGCGCTGCAGGCGGCGTGGTACTACAAGTGGCTGAGCCCGCTGCACTTCACCTCGCGCCGTCCGCGCCCCATCGAGTACGCGCAGGACATGGGGCTGAAGCTGGACGTGCTCTTCGACCGGCCGGACGAGCTGAACCCCATGTACATCACCTGCCCGGATGCGCGCCCCTGCGCGCCGGTGCCGGGGTTCAGCCCGGGCACGCCGCGCCACCCCGCCTACCCCTCGGGGCACAGCACGTACGCCGGCGCGGCCAGCACCGTCCTGGCGTACTTCTTCGGCAACGATCCCACGCCCCCGGTGCTCACCGTGGGAGGGCCGGCCACCACGATCGGCGACGAGTTGCGCAACATGGCCGACAACATCGGCATGGGGCGGCTGTGGGCGGGGATCCACTGGCGCAGCGACCACGAGGCCGGGCTGAAGCTGGGCCAGGTGGTGGGGTGCCTGGTGCTGCGCCAGCTCGCCAGCATCTGCGGCGGCGGCTTCCAGCTCTGCCCGCCCGCGCCGCCCATGCGCAGCCAGTGCAACTGCGACGATCTCGTGCGCTGCTCCAACGCCCCGCCGCCGCCCTGCAAGGAGCTGACGGACATGGCGTGGCGCTGCCAGGAGACGTGCGCCCCGTGCGGCGAGAGCAACGTGGACGTGCCGGCGCCGTGCGCGCCGCGGTCCGACATCCACCCCTTCGAGGGCGAGGTGGCCACGGCGGAGCAGCTCGACCAGCGCAGCGTGCAGCAGGGCGGGGAGACGGAGCAGTGACCGCCTGAACACCAGCGCCCGATAAAACGCGGAGGCACGGGGGAGATTCTCCCTGTGCCTCCGTTGTTCCTGGCAGGTGCGGCTTCTTGAGCATGGAACGAAACACTTCCTGAACGGAGCGCCGCGCCACCGCCTGCCCCGCGCCCTAGCTTGTGCGCGGAGTGAAGGAAACGGGCTCTGCCGCGCACTCTGTCCCATCCAATGTTCCGTACTCCATGCATGGGTTCGCAGGTCTCCCGCACCTGCCATCCTAACCCTGGCGGTCGACCAAGCCGAAAGTCTCGGCCAGATCCCGCCACGCCGGATTGGCCGCACTGACCAACTCCACCTTTTTGATCCGCTTCCAGCCCTTCAGCTGCCGCTCGCGCGCACGGGCTGCACGGAGCTCCGAGTAAGCTTCGACGTATACCAGACGATCGATGCCACGCTCAGCGGTGTAGCTCCGCGGGAATGCCTTCGTTCGATGCTGGTTGATGCGGCGCGCGAGGTCGCGTGTGACGCCGATGTACAGCATGCGCTCTTGATTGGCGAGGATGTAGACGTGGCAGGCTTGCATTGGCGGGAGCTGCGTTCGGTGAACGTCGAATGCGTAGGTCGCTACATACGAGATACCGAACATGGGGCAGGACGGTGCCGGCGGCGGAGCCCGTCTCCTTCACTACGCGCACATGCGGCGTCGTGGGGGCAGGTGATTGCGTGGCGCTCCGTTCAGGAAGTTGGGGGTGGCGAGTCCGACTTGCCGCGGTACAGCGCGGGCGTAAGTTTCACCGCAATTGTGGCACACACGTTCAATCGAGGAAAACACAGGATGGCAGACCCGATCCGCGTACGATTCGCTCCCAGCCCCACCGGCTACCTTCACGTCGGCGGGGCCCGCACCGCGCTCTTCAACTGGCTGATGGCGCGGCAGAGCGGGGGCGTGTTCGTGCTGCGCATCGAAGACACGGACCGCGAGCGGAGCACCGACGCATCCACGGAGACGATCCTGGAGGGGATGACCTGGCTGGGGCTCACCTGGAACGAGGGCCCGTACTTCCAGAGCGAGGGCCTCCCGCGCCACACGGCCGAGGCGCAGCGCCTGCTGGCCGAGGACAGCGCGTACCGCTGCTTCTGCACGCCCGAGGAGCTGGACGCCAAGCGCCAGGCCGCGGGCGTGGAGTACCGCTACGACCGCAAGTGCCGCGCGATCCCCCGCGCGGAGAGCGACGCGCGCGCGGACACGGGGACGCCCTTCACCGTGCGCTTCCGCGTGCCCGAGGGCGCCACCGAGTGGACGGACCAGGTGTACGGCGCCATCCGCTTCGACAACGAGAGCATCGAGGACTTCATCATCCTGCGCACCGACGGCACGCCCATCTACAACATGGCCGTGGTTTCGGACGACATCGACATGCGCATCACGCACGTGGTGCGCGGCGAGGACCACGTCGCCAACACGCCCAAGCAGATCCTGCTGTACCGCGCGCTCGGCGCGGCGGTGCCGGAGTTCGCGCACCTGCCGATGATCCTGGGCGCGGACGGCCGAAAGCTCAGCAAGCGCCACGGCGCCACCGCGGTGGGCGACTACGCCAAGCTCGGCATCCTCCCGGAGACGCTCGTCAACTTCCTCGCGCTCCTCGGGTGGAACCCGGGCGACGATCGCGAGCTGATGACGGTGAACGAGATGACGGAGCTCTTTTCAGTCGAGCGGATCAACAAGAAGAGCGCCGTGTTCGACATGGAGAAGCTCCAATGGATGAACGGCCAGTATCTGGCAAAGAAGCCCGCCGCGGAGCTCCTCCCCATCGTCGGCCCGCTGCTTGTGGAGGCGGGGCTGATGACGGCGGACGAGGTGGAGGAGCGGCGAGACTACGTCATCCACCTGATCGACCTCCTCAAGGTGAGGTCGCGCTCCGCGCTGGAGATCCCGCAGCAGGCGCGCGTCTACCTGGCAGACGAGCTGGAGTACGATGCCGAGGCAACCGCCAAGCACTGGAAGGACCCCGAGACCTCCGCCCGCCTGGCGGTCGTCCGCGACGCGCTGGCGGGGGTGGACGCGTGGGAGCCGGCCGACATCGAGGCCGCCCTGCGCGGCGCGGCGGTGACGGCGGGAGTGGGGTTCGGAAAGGTGGCGCAGCCGCTGCGGATCGCGCTCACGGGGAGCGCCGCCAGCCCGGGGATCGACCAGGTGGGCGTGCTCCTGGGACGCGAGCGCACGCTGGCCCGGATCGATGCCGCGCGGGAGCGGATGGCGTGAACGGGGCTCAGTACACAAATGTTGACTTGCACTGCTACCGCGCCTATGTTGCGCCCTGAGCAGCCAAGCGGTGTGGCGCGCATTACGCGCCGGGGCTGCACGCCAGGGCAGGAGTGAGGGACGAGGGGCGGCCGCGTGAACGTCGCCCCGTTCCATTGCATCCAGCACGCGCCACCCCGGCGCCCGCCCGGCGGTTCCCATTCAGGGACGACCCCGACCCAGTCCCCGGAGGCACCCCATGCCTGAGCCGCTGAACAAGATCGAGCGCCGCATCCTGAACTATCTCGTGGACTACCTCAAGGACAACACGTACCAGCCGAGCATCCGCGAGATCGGCAAGCGGTTCTCCATCAAGTCCACCAAGACCGTCTCCGAGCACCTCCAGGCGCTGGCCGACAAGGGCCACATCGAGCGCGACGCATCGCGCTCGCGCGGCGTCAAGATCCTGGGGATGAACCTGGCCCCGGGCGTCATTTCGGTGCCCTTCTACGGCAAGATCGCCGCGGGAAAGCCGGCGCTGATGCGCGAGGACGTCAGCGAGCGCATGGAGATCGACCGCAAGCTGGTCGCCTCGGCCGACGCCTTCGGGCTGGAGATCAAGGGCGACAGCATGGAGGGGATGGGCATCCTCCACGGCGACATGGTGCTGGTGGAGCCGGTGGACCCGTCGGAGATCAGGGACGGCGAGATCGTGGCGGCGCGGCTGGGCGGCGAGTCCACGGTGAAGCGCTACTTCGCCCGCGACGGCCAGGTGGTCCTCGAAGCCGCCAACACGGACTACGCGCCGATCCTGGTGCACGACTACGACGACTTCGAGGTGCTGGGGCGCGTGACGGGCCTGGTCCGCCGCTTCACCCAGGAGCAGACCGCCGCGATCGCCACCTGAGGACGCCGCGCTCCGCGCGTTTCGGACCCGCGACCCCGGCGACCCATGGTTGCCGGGGTCGTGGCGTTGCGGGGGGCCCTCACCCCCGCTCGTTCCTCGCTGGCGAGACGGCACAGACCTGTAGGGGCGCGATTTATCGCGCCCGTGCCCAATGCTGCTCCGCCGGCCGCCCACACGAATATGTTCGTAGGGGCAGCCCGGCGTGGCTGCCCGTCCGACCCTGCTCCGCCACTTGCCCAACGCACTGCCTGCCGATGACGGACACGCCCGACGACGAACGCTGGATGCGCATCGCGCTGGAGGAGGCCGCGGCGGCGGAGGCGCTGGGGGAGGTGCCGGTGGGCGCGGTGATCGTGCGCGGCGGCGAACTGGTGGCGCGCGGCCACAACCTCACGCACACCGACCAGGACCCCAGCGCCCATGCCGAGATGGTCGCCATCCGCCGCGCGGCGCAGGCGACGGGGCACTGGCGCCTCCTCGACTGCACGCTGTACGTCACGCTGGAGCCCTGCGCCATGTGCTCGGGCGCCATCGTCCTCGCCCGCATCCCGCGCCTCGTCTACGCCGCGCCCGATCCCAAGGCGGGGATGTGCGGCTCGCTCGAGAACCTCGTGCAGTACCCCCGCCTCAACCATCGCGTGCAGCTCACCGCCGGCGTCCTCGCGCAGGAAGCCGGGGACGTGCTGCGAGCGTTCTTCAGGGCCCGGCGCCGCCAGTAGGACAGCGGGCTTACACAGAGACACAGAGGGTACGGAAAGAACGGAAGGAAGGGTTCTCTGCGTCTTGTAGTTCTCTCTGCGGCCTCTGTGTGAGGCTTTTTCTCCGCGTTGACACCCCTCCTCTCTGCGCGGTATCTTCACGGCGCTTCCGCACGCCTTTCCGGCACTCCCGAACCAGCCCATGACCGAACCGCAGCGGCGCAGCCTGATGGACACGCACGCCACGGAGCGGGCGCTGTCGCGGATGGCGCGCGAGGTGGTGCAGCTCGCGGGCGGGGCCGAAACGCTGATCCTCGTGGGCATCCACCGGCGCGGGGTGCAGCTCGCCGAGCGCATGGCCGCCGAGATCCGCGCGACCGGCGCGACGGTCGCGACCGGGACGCTGGACATCACCCTCTACCGCGACGACCTGATGAGCATCGGCCCGCGCCCGGTCGTGGGGCCGACGCGGCTGCCGACGCTGGGGATCGACGGGCGCATCGTGGCCATCGTGGACGACGTGCTGTACACCGGGCGCACGGTGAGGGCGGCGCTGGACGAGCTGGCGGACTTCGGAAGGCCGCGGAGGACGCTGCTGGCGGTGCTGGTGGACCGCGGCGGGCGCGAGCTCCCCATCCAGCCGGACGTGGTGGGGTTCACGGCCGAGGTGCCGGAGGGCGGGCGCGTGGAGGTGCTGGTGCCGGAGATCGACGGGAGCCTGGGCGTAGAGCTGGTGGAGGCCTGATGGCGCACGCCCACGCTCCGTACCTCGGCAAGGACCTGCTGGGGCTGGAAGAGCTGAGCCGCGAGCAGATCACCGCCATCCTCGACACCGCGGAGGCGTTCAAGGAGATCAGCAACCGGCCCATCAAAAAGGTGCCGGTGCTGCGCGGCAAGACCATCGTCAACGCCTTCTTCGAGAACTCCACCCGCACGCGCATCTCCTTCGAGTTCGCGCAGAAGCGCCTCTCGGCCGACACGGTGAACATCTCCAGCACCGGCTCGTCGGTGGCCAAGGGCGAGACGCTGGTGGACACGGCGCGCAACCTGGAGGCGATGAACATAGACATGGTCGTGATCCGCCACGGCGCCAGCGGCTCGGCGAAGTTCCTGGCGGAGCGGATCAAGTCCAACGTGGTCAACGCCGGCGACGGGAAGCACGAGCATCCCACCCAGGGACTGCTGGACCTCCTCACCATCCGCGACCACCGCGGTCCGCTGGAGGGCCTGCGGGTGTGCATCTGCGGCGACGTGCTGCACTCGCGCGTGGCCCGCTCCAACATCCACGGCCTGCGGAAGATGGGCGCCGAGGTGGGCGTCTGCGGCCCCCTGACGCTCCTCCCCGCCGAGGTGCAGACGCTGGGCGTCACCGTCTTCCGGCGCATCGAGGAGGCGATCGAGTGGGCCGACGTCCTCAACGTGCTGCGGCTGCAGCTGGAGCGGATGAAGGGCGGCTTCATCCCCAGCCTGCGCGAGTACAACCGCGTGTTCGGCGTCACGCGCGAGCGGGTGGAGCGTGCCCCGCGCGAGATCCTCATCCTGCACCCCGGCCCCATGAACCGCGGCGTGGAGATCGACAGCGACGTGGCGGACGGGCCGCAGTCGGTGATCCTTCAGCAGGTGACCAACGGCGTGGCCGTGCGCATGGCCGTCCTCTACCTGCTGGCCGGCGGCGCGCCGGAGCGGGCCGAGGCGGCGAAGACGGGAGGCGAGGCGTGACGGCAATGCTGATTCGCGGCGGGCGCGTGGTGGACCCGTCGCAGGGGATGGACGCGGTGCTGGACGTGCTGCTGGCCGATGGCCGGGTGGCGCGGGTGGGGGAGGGGATCGATGCACCCGAGGGCGCCGAGACGGTCGATGCCTCCGGGCTCGTCGTGGCGCCGGGGCTGATCGACGTCCACGTGCACCTGCGCGAGCCGGGGCAGGAGCACAAGGAGACGATCCGCAGCGGGGCGCGCGCGGCGGCGGCGGGCGGCTTCACCGCCGTGGTCGCCATGCCCAACACCGATCCGCCGATCGACTCGCCGGCCGCGGTCGGCTTCGTGCGCGCGGCGGGGCTGCGCGCGGATGGCGCGCGCGTGTACCCCAGCGGGTGCATCACGATGGGGCAGGCGGGCGAGCAGCTCACGGAGTTCGGCGAGCTGATCGGGGCGGGAGCGGTGTGCGTGACCGACGACGGGCGCCCGGTGAGCAGCGCCGGGATGATGCGGATGGCGCTGGAGTACGCGCAGACCTTCGACCTCACCGTCGCGGTGCATGCCGAGGAGCTGACGCTCTCGCGCGGCGGGTCGATGAACGAGGGGATCATCGCCACGCGGCTGGGGCTCACGGGAATCCCCAACGCCTCCGAGGACGTGATGATCGCGCGCGACCTGATGCTGGCCGAGCTCACGGGCGGGCGCCTGCACATCCAGCACGTCGCCACGCGCGGCGGGGTGGAGCTGATCCGGGCGGCCAAGGAGCGCGGCGTGCGCGTGACGGCCGAGGGGTCGCCGCACCACTTCACGCTGACGGACGAGGCGGTCGATTCGTACCGCACCAACGCAAAGATGAACCCGCCGCTCCGCTCCGAGGCAGACCGCGACGCCGTTCGCCAGGGCGTGCGCGACGGCACCCTGGACGTGATCGCCACCGACCACGCGCCCCACCACTACGACGAAAAGGAGCAGGCCTTCGAGGACGCTCCCAACGGCATCGTGGGGCTGGAGACGGCGCTGGGGCTCGCGTACACCGAGCTGGTGGAGACGGGGCTGATCGACCTGGCGACGCTGGTGGAGCGGATGAGCTGCCAGCCAGCGCGCGCCCTCTCCCTGCCCGGCGGCACGCTGCGCGAGGGGAGCCCGGCGGACGTGACGATCTTCGACCCGCGCGTGGAGTGGACGGTGAATCCCAAGAGCTTCCTGTCGATGAGCCGCAACACCCCCTTCGCGGGCCGCGTCGTCCGCTGCCGCGCGGTGCGGACCGTCGTGGGCGGCGCAACCGTGTGGAGCGCGTGATGAGCATCGCCTTCCCCCGCGCTTCGGCCGTGCGCGTGGACCCGCGCGGCTTCTGCGGCGGCGCCTTCCCCTGGCCGCTGGTGCGCGACCTGGCGGACGGGCGCGACGTGACGGCGTGCTACCTGGTTCACGAGAAGCAGCGCAAGGAGACCAAGAGCGCCAAGCCCTACCTGCACCTGGTCCTGGGCGACCGCACGGGGACCATCGAAGCCAAGGTGTGGGACGACGCCGACCGCCTGGACCGCGCCTTCGACGCGGACGACGTGATCGGCGTGCGCGGCAAGACGAGCACTTACAACGACCGGCTCCAGCTCACCGTCACCTGGGCGGAGACGCTGGAGGTGGTGGAGGACGACCTGGAGTTCTTCATCCCGTGCAGTCCCCGCGATCGCGGCGAGATGGCGCGCGAGCTGGACCTCCTGGTCAACTCCGTGGGCGACCCCGCGCTGCGCACGCTCCTCACGCGCTGCGTGGGGAAGGGAACGGCGCTGGGGAAGCAGTTCCGCATCCATCCGGCGGCCAAGAAGAACCACCACGCGTACCTGGGCGGCCTGCTGGAGCACTCGATCTCCGTGGCCAAGGCGTGCGACCGGATGTGCTCGCACTACCTCAACCAGGGCGCGCGGCTGGACCGCGACCTGCTGGTGACGGGAGCCATCCTCCACGACATCGGCAAGGTGCGCGAGCTGGCGGCGCGGCGCACCTTTTCGTACACGGACGAGGGGCAGCTCCTGGGTCACATCCTCATCGGCCTGCAGATCGTGACGCGCGAGGCCGAGGCGATCCCCGCCATCCGGCCGGACAAGCTGCTCCACCTGCAGCACCTCATCGCCAGCCACCAGGGGCGGCTGGAGTGGGCGTCGCCCAAGGAGCCGCAGACGCTGGAGGCGATGATCCTGCACATGGCCGACGACCTGGACGCCAAGATGAACCCCGCCATGGCGGCCCTTGCGGCGGTGGATGACGGCGGATGGACCGCGTACGACCGCAACACGGGGCGCTCCCTCTTCCAGCCCCCCGCCTTCCCCGCGACCTCGCAGGTGGAGCCGGTGCCGGCCGCCGAGGTGGTGGGTGTGGTCCTGGACATGTTCCGCGGCTGATGGCGGCCGCGTCAAACTTCCCGAGAGGTTCCGCATGACCGACCACAACTCCGCCGGCGCGCCGTCGCCGGTCCACGCCCTGGTGCGGCAGCGCGACCAGCTTCGCACGTGGATCGCGAAGCTGGACGAGGTGTCGCACGGCGCGCCCAGCCGCGTGGCCGAGCGCGTCCGCCAGGACTACGGCGACCGCCTCGCCCGAGTGACCAGCGAGCTGGGGCAGCACCGCGAGGAGATCGGGCGCAACCTGGAGTCGATGCGCGCCGAACTCCGCGTGGCCGAGGAGCGCCACACCCAGGCTTCCGAGGCGCTGGAGGAGGCGCGGCTGCGGAACCTGATCGGCGAGCTGGACGGCGCGAGCTGGGATGCGCAGCGCGAGCGCCTGGAATCCGAGGTCGCCGCCGCCGGGTCCGAGACCCGCCGCATCGGCGGCGAGGTGGAGCGCCTTTCCGCCCTAGCCGGCGAGGTCGGCGGCGATGCGACGGACGCCCGGACCGCCTTCGCCTCCGAGGAGCCCGCGGACCGCGCCCCCGCAACGGAGCCTGCCGCTTTACAGGACTCCGTTGGCATTGGCGAGAGCACCGGCTGGATCCACGATATCTCCCTCGACGATCCAAGCGCGCCCGCTCAGCCCGAGGCCCCGGCTGCCGAGGAGGCGTCGGCGGCGAGCTGGGACCCGTTCGTCAACGAGTTCGGCGGCGCGCCCGAGACGCCGCGGACGGACGTGGGCGGCGGTGACATCCCCTGGCTCGATTCTCCCGAGCGCACCGAGGAGTCCTGGACCCCCGCCACCACCGGCGACGACGGGCTGGAGTTCCTGAACGCCCTGGGCTCCTCCACTCCCGAGCCCGCCTCGAAGAGCGACCTCGCGGAAGACGATCTCGCGTTCCTGGAGGAGCTGGACCGCGCGATTTCCGGCTCACCGGCCACTGGTCGCCCCGCCACGCCGCCGCCGGCCTCCAGCACGCCGGCCCCCGGCCACTCGCCCGCGCCGGGGAGCAGCGGCGGGCCGCTGCTGTGCAAGGAGTGCGGCGCGATCAACGAGCCGCATTCCTGGTACTGCGAGATCTGCGGGTCGGAGCTGTAGGGGCGGGCCCCCACCCCCGCTCGTGAACTCGCGGCCCCTCCCCCAATAACCACCTGGGGGAGGGGCGTTTTGCGTCGGTCGGCGCCGGGTGCGGGGGGACGTCGCGGGGGAGGGCACGGGCAGCCACATGGGGCGGCCCCTACAGGGTTGCGGCGCCGGGGGCGAGGATCGAGGTGGGGGACAGGGCGGGCAGACATGCAGGTCTGTCCCTACCGGGATTAGTGCGGTGGGCGGCGTTCGAGGCGGGGCGAGGGTGGGCGCGATGAATCGCGCCCCTACCGGACCTGTGCGGCTAGGAGGGCAGTTCTCCCCCTCACCCGCCCTGCGCCCCCGCAGGCGGGGGAGGGGGCCGGGGGGAGGGGGCCCTCGCCCACACGAAGAAGCCCGCCGACAGCGCGTCGGCGGGCCTCTTTCGTCATCGGCGAACGGAGAAGATGGCTTAGGCGGCCAGCTTGCTCAGGCGCGCCAGGATGCGCGACTTCGCGCGGGCGGCCTTGTTCGGGTGGATGATCCGCCTGTGGGCGGCACGATCCAGCAGCGAGGCAGCCTCGCGGAACGCTTCGTTGCCGGTGTCGGCAGTGTCGGCGGCGCGGACCTTCTTCAGGGCAGTGCGAAGCTTGGAGCGGAACGCGCGGTTACGCTCGTTGCGGAGCGCGCTGGTCCGCATCCTCTTCTCGGCGGACTTGACGTTGGGCAAAGCTGGCCTCCAGCAGATCGGCGCCGAGGCGCCACTCGATGGTGTTCGCGGAAAAATTCCCGGGAAAACGGAAGCCGAAAAGATACCCACGACCGCCCCGCGTGTCAACCCGCGCCCCGCTTTCATCTACTTTGACAAGGGTATGGCACCCCGCTAGCTTGGGCGCATGGACGACAAGCTCAACATCCTGCTGCTCTACCTCCCGGTTCTCTGTCTCGCCTTCACGTTTCATGAGTTCGGCCACGCCTGGGTCGCGCTCAGGCAGGGCGACGACACGGCGGCGAGGCTGGGGCGCGTCACGCTGGACCCGCGCTCGCACATCGATCCCATCGGGAGCCTTCTCTTTCCCGCGCTCGCCACGCTGGGGGGCGGGATCCCGCTGCTGGGGTGGGCGAAGCCGGTGCCGGTGGACGTGCGCAAGCTGCGCAACTACCGCACGGGCGACATCCTGGTGTCGCTGGCCGGCGTGTTCATGAACTTCGTGCTGGTGATCCTTTTCACCGTCGCGCTTGCCGTGTTCTTCGCCGTCGTGGGCGGCCTTCCAGCCGACGGCACCGTTGCCGCGACCGTGCTCAGCTTCATCGAAGCCGGCATACAGGTGAACCTGGGGTTGATCTTCTTCAACATCCTTCCCATCCCGCCGCTGGATGGCTCCAAGGTGCTGTACCACTACCTTCCCACAGGTGCCCGCGAGTCGTACCGCCAGCTCGATCAGTACGGGTTCCTGATCCTGTGGGGGCTGCTGCTCACCGGGATGCTGGACTTCCTCTGGCCGGTGGTCAATCGGATCGGGGGGGTCTTCTGGGGCCTCGCGTCGCTGGCGGCATGACGGCCGCGGCGGAGTCGGCGGTCCGGGGTCCGTTCGAGATCGACCTGGAGCGCTTCTCCGGGCCGCTGGACCTGCTGCTGCACCTGATCCGCAACCAGGACGTCGACATCTTCGACATCCCCATCGCGCGGATCACGCAGCAGTTTCTGGACGCCATCCGCACGCTGGAGCGGTGGGAGCTGGAGAGGGCCGGGGAGTTCCTGGAGATGGCGGCGACGCTGGTGAGGATCAAGGCGCAGATGCTCTTTCCCCGCCGCGCGGACGACGAGGAGGGGGAGGACCCCCGCGCCGACCTGGTGCGGCGCCTGCTGGAGTACGAGCACTTCCGCGAGGCCGCGCGCCTCCTGGAGCAGGCCGAGCGCGACCGCAGCCGTCTCTTCGCCCGCGGCTTCGTGGAGGTGCGGTCCGCGCCGCGGCTGGCCGACCTGCCGCTGGACACGTCGTGGGACGAGGTGTGGAGCGCCGCCCTGCGCATGGCCGAGCGCCTGGGCGCCGACGAGCCGGTGCACACCGTGCGCGGCCGCGAGGTGAAGATCGAGGACAAGATGGACGAGATCGCCGCCGCCCTCCACCACTCGCGCCGCGTGGAGTTCGCGCAGCTGGTGATGCCTTGGGGGACGCGCATCCACGCGGTGGCGTCGCTGCTGGCGTGCCTGGAGATGGCGAAGCGGTCGATGGTGCGCGTGCGCCAGGCGGCGCCCTTTGCATCGCTCTGGATCTACCGGGGCCGCCCGCGAGAAGGGTAGCGTGAGGGCGAGCCGCATCGTGGAAGCGCTCCTCTTCGCCAGCGAGTCTCCGCTGAGCGCGGCGGAGCTGGCGCGGGCGGACGAGGAGCTGGACGAGGAGCGCGTGGAGGCCGCCGTCGCCGAGCTGCGCGCGGAGTACGACCGGCAGGAGCGCGCCTTCACCGTGTTCGAGGTGGGGGGCGGATTCCAGCTCCTCACGCGCCCCGAGTACGCGCCGGTGCTGGAGCGCTTCGACTCGGTGCCGGCCACGCACCGCCTGAGCGGCCCGGCGCTGGAGACGCTCGCCATCATCGCGTACCGCCAGCCGGTGGGGCGCGCCGAGGTGGAGGAGATCCGCGGGGTGGGCGCGGGCGGCGTGCTCAAGACGCTGCAGGAGCGCGGTCTGGTGGACGTGGTGGGGCGCGGCGAAGGGCTGGGCCGTCCCCTGCTGTACGGTACGACGACGTTTTTCCTTCAACACTTCGGGTTCCGCACGCTGGACGACCTTCCGAGACCGGAGGAGCTTCCGGTGGTGCTGGCCCGCCGAGAACCTGGAGCAGGTCCCGATGCCGAAGCCCCCCCGGGGTGAGCGCCCCCCGCAGGAGAGCGGCGAGCCCGTACGCCTGCAGGCCTACCTGGCCCGCTCCGGCGTGGCCAGCCGCCGCGCCAGCGAAGAGCTGATCGCGCAGGGACGCGTGTCCGTGAACGGCCACCAGGTTACGACTCCCGGCACCAAGGTGCGCCCGGGGCAGGACCGCGTGACGGTGGACGGCGAGGCGGTGGCGCTGGAGGAGACGGTGTGGCTGGCGCTGCACAAGCCCAAGGGCTACGTCACGAGCCGCCACGACAACTTCGGCCGCCGCACCATCTACGACCTGCTGCCGGAGAAGTACCACTCGCTCTTTCACGTGGGCCGGCTGGACCGCGACAGCGAGGGGCTCCTGCTGCTCACCAACGACGGCGACACCTCCAACCGCCTGCTGCACCCCTCCTTTGGCACCACCAAGGAGTACCTGGTGGACGTGGAGGGGAAGCTGACGAACCACGAGATGGAGCGCCTGCTGGAGGGCGTGGAACTGGAGGAAGGCCTCGCCAAGGCGGAGGAGGTGCAGCGCCTTCACCCGGTGGACGTCGACGTCTTTCGCGTGCGGGTGGTGCTGCGCGAGGGGAAGAAGCGCGAGATCCGCCGGATGATGGAGGCCATCGAGCACCCGGTGCGCCGCCTCACGCGCCGGCGGTTCGGGCCAGTGGAGCTGGGCGAGCTGCCGTCCGGCAAGTGGCGCGTGATCGCTCCGAGCGAGCTGAGCGCCCTCGGCAAGGAAGGGAAGCGCCCGGCCCGCAAGCGAGTCCGGCCCGAACAAACGGAGTCCGAGGAGTAGTCCGAGATCGTAACTGCATGGCTCACGCGGAGACGCGGAGGCGCGGGAGAACTGCAACCGCGGGCTCACACGGAGACACAGAGACACAGAGAAAGAACAGCAAAGAAGGTTGTTCTCTGTGGCTTTCAGTTCCTTCTGTGTTCTCTGTGGTGCGCCGTGCAAAGGCGGCGTGTTCTTGCGGGTGAAAGTCCCGCCGGAGGAGTTGACGGTACACCTCCGTAGCTACGGGCGGGTGGCGACCGGCGACGGGAGACACCGAGCCGTCCGGACAACGGTCCTCCA